>DAIEEM010000280.1 GCA_027325905.1 Rhodocyclaceae bacterium | reverse complement strand
GCGCGTCTCCGGGCTCGCCTTCAATCGCAATTTCCACGTCGGCTACAGCCCCGAACGCATCAATCCCGGCGACGGCCAGCATCGCCTCGCCGACATCAAGAAGATCACCGCCGGCTCGACGCCGGCCATCGCGGATTTCGTCGATGCGCTGTACCGCCGCATCATCGCCGCCGGCACCCACCGGGCCAGCAGCATCCGCGTCGCCGAAGCGGCCAAGGTCATCGAGAATACCCAGCGCGACGTCAACATCGCGCTCATCAACGAACTGGCCATCATCTTCCAGCGCCTCGGCATCGACACCGAAGAAATCCTCGCCGCCGCCGGCAGCAAATGGAACTTCCTGCCGTTTCGTCCCGGCCTCGTCGGCGGCCATTGCATCAGCGTCGATCCCTACTACCTGACGCACAAGGCGCAGGAGGTCGGCTACCACCCGCAGGTGATCCTCGCCGGCCGGCGCATCAACGACGACATGGGCGCCCACGTCGCCATCGAGGTCGTCCGCCTGATGACGCGTCGCGGCATGCCCGTCGTCGGCGCCCGCGTCCTCGTCATGGGCCTCGCCTACAAGGAGAACTGTCCCGACGTGCGCAACACCCGCGTCGCCGACGTCGTCCGCGAACTGCGCGGCTACAACGCCGAGGTCGACGTCTACGACCCGTGGGTGGATGGCGACGACGCCGAGCGGGAAATCGGACTGCGCCCGATAGCCGATCCGGAATCGGGACGCTACGACGCCATCGTCGTCGCCGTCGGCCATCGGCAGTTCAGGGAGCGCGGCGCCGCCGGCATCCGCTGTTGGGGCAAGCCCGGCGCCATCCTCTACGACGTCAAGTATCTGCTGCCGGCCGCCGACGTCGACGGGCGGCTCTGAGGATTCGCTCCGGACGCCGCGCGTTCAAACGCAGTGGCTGATGACGAAGCGGTGCTTGCCGTCGGCGCTGCGCGGAATCTCGGCGACGTAATTGATCTGGAATTCGATTTGCCCGTCGACATCGCGGCGGATGCTGTCCCGCAGGGCAGCCGCCGTGCCCGCGTCCAACTGCGCCGGCGCCACGACGTTGAGCATGATCCTGCCCGGCTCGTCCTGGACGAACTGGTACTGCTCGATCTGCGTCAGGCCGTAGAGCAGGCGGTTGAAGTACGCCGGGTGCACGCGTTTGCCGCTGCGCGTGCGGACGAGGTCGTTCTTCCGGCACATGCCCATCGCCATCAGCGGGAAGGGCCAGCCGCAGCCGCAGTCGCCGTCGACGAGCCGGCCCGAGTCGCCGATGTCGTAGCGGATGAAGGGCATGAGGCGATTGGTCAGCGAGGTGACGACGAGCCGGTCCTCGTCGCCTGCGCGCAGCGATTCGAGATAGACCATGTCGGTGAACACGTGCATGTTGCCGCGCCGGCATTCGCAGGCGATGTTCGGTATCTCGCGGCTGCCGTACTGGTTGAAGACCTTGCAGCCGAAAGCGCGCTCCATGATCTCGCGCTGGCCGTCGTCGAGGACTTCGGCGGTGGAGTAGACGCCCAGCAGGCTGCGCGGCATCGGCAGCCCGTGGGCGACGACGAAGCGCGCCAGCTCCGCCAGTATCGAGGCATAGCCCTGCAGCAGCACGGGGCGGTAGGCCCGCACGGCGTCGGCCCACTCGCGCAATTGCCGCGCGGTGTATTCGTGCGCGGCGATGGTCTTTTCCGCGGCGATGAAATCGTCCAGGCCGGCGCCGAAGACGCCGCCCGCCACCGTGTCCTGGCGCGCGCCCCAGAAGTTGAGGATCTTCTGGCCCGGTCGCCAACCCGAGCCCATGTAGCTGCGGCACATGCCGGCGAGCATCAACTCATGCTTGAATTCGTCGTACCAGAACGCCAGCGGCTTGCCGGTCGAGCCGCCGGTATGGCCGATCTTCGCGCGGCTGCGGTCGGCGCCGCGCGCCAGCAGGCCATCGAGGTATTGCGTGACGTCGGCCTTGCGCAGCAGGGGCAGGTCGGCGATATTCCATTCGCCGCCGACGTCGATGCGCGCCTCGGCGTAGCGGTCGCGGTAGTAGTCGGTGTTGACCGCGGCGAACCGCACGATGCGGTGCAGGTCTTCTTCGCGCCGGCGCAGCGCAGCCTCGCGGCCGCACGGTTGATCGTGCAGCAGCATGTCGAGCAGGGCGTAGCGCTGTGGGCGGCGGCGGCGATGCAGCCGATGGCGCAGGTGGTCGAGGATCATCGGGCCGGGTCGCCGAGCACGCGCCGCCACGTCGCGCATTCCGCGGGGTAGCGCGTGATCGCGCCGATCAGGCCGGCGCGCCACTGGGCCCAGCCGTCGGGCGAGTTGATGCGCAGGCAGGCCGGCGCATCGACGGCGAAGTTGCGCGCGACGTTGCCGCAGAAGGCGGCGAGGTCGTCGACGGCGGCGGCGTGGGATGACGACTGATTCCACCAGCGAGCGGGATTGCGCAGAAGCGCCTCGGCTTGCGCGAGCTTGGCTCGGATCGACTCGTGCCGTGCGTTGTACCTTTCCAGCATCTCGGTGCGAACGGTATCGACGATGCCGGCCAGCACGTCGTCTGCAACCGGCTGTTGCGGGTAGCCCAGCGCAGTCAGACGCTCGATCGAGAACAGCATGACGTCGCCGTAGAACTGGCGCTCGAATTCGCCGCCCATGTCCACGTTTTGCGCCGCGACATGGATGCCGGGACGGAACTCCGCTTGCGCGGTGCCGCCTACGGTGCGCCGGTGCAGCATGGGCAGGTTGGCGGAAACGAAGCGCGGGCCGATCTGCGCACGCACCAGCCGACCGAGCGTCGGTCCCGACATGCGCAGCCGCAGGTCGGCGAAGGGAAGAAAATATTCGAGCGCCGCGGGCCGGAACACGTAATTGCCGGCATAGACGGTGCGGGCCGGCTGCACCGAGGCGACGGCGTCGTCGGGCACGTAGTAGGAAACGCGGGTCGGGTGCTCGCCATGGAAGAAGCCGGCAAGGCGCGATGCGAAGTGGGCGAAGCAGTCGCCCTCGGCATGTTCGCCCGCCAGCGGACAGCGATAGGCGTAGGCCTCGCTGCGCGCGAAACCGAACAGGTCGGCCATGTCGTGATAAGCCGCCTCGCCCTGGCGGCGCGCAGCCGCGTCGTGATGCGCGCACGCCGCGGCCGGGTCGCGCGTCGCTGCGTCGGCGAGGAAGGCGAGCAGGTCGTCGAGGAAATTTCCGGTCATCACGGCCGGCGACACCGGCGGATCGCCGACCACCTTGCCGGTGAGCACCAGCGTGTCGCTGCCGTCGAAGATGGCATCCAGCGCATGGAAGAAATCGACGCAGTACGCTTCCTCGTCGCCGTGCGCCGTCGTCACCTTCACCCGGAACTCCTGGTCGCTGTCGATCGACCAGATCAGAGTGTCGGCGTCGGCGCCGGCGAGCATGCGCGCCAGCTTCAAATAGGCGATGTTGCGCATGGCGCCCTGGCCCTTGTGGCCGAAGCGCTCGCGCGGGGCGTTGCCGACGGCGCCGAGCAGCGCGTGACGGTCGCCGAGCGATTCCACGAGGTCGATCTGCTCGGCGGGGGCGAAGTGGCTGCAGGGCAGCCCGAGTTCGGTGTAGCGCTTGGCCAATGCGCCATTGTCGGCGACGTAGCTTTGATCGTCGCTGTCGTCGGCGATCAGTACCTCGATGCGCCCGTCGTAGGGATAGCGGCGCAGCAGTTCGAGCAGGCTGTCGAGGCAGGCGCGCAGGTGCTGCGGCCGGTCGGCCACGGGAACGACGACGACGAAATTGTGGCGCGGCTTCGTCGCGGCCGGATCAGCGATCGGACTTGTAGGCCGGGAAAACATTCTTGTCCCAGACGATCTCGATGAGGTTGATGCCGCCCGCCAGGTCCGCATCCGCGAAGACGCGGTCCACGTCGTCGGACGTCTCGACGCGCCAGTGCGCGATGCCGAACGATCGCGCCAGCAGCGCGTAGTCGGGGTTGACGAAATCGCAGTCGATGTAGCGCTCGTGGTAGAGCTGGAACTGGTTCTTGCGGATCAGGCCGAGCGTGCCGTTGTTGATCATCACGACATTGAGCGGAATGCGGTAATTGACGGCCGTCATCAGTTCCATGCAGCACATCTGGAAGCCGCCGTCGCCGAGGATCGCCACCGTCGGCGCGGCGACGGCGCAGCGCGCGCCCAGCGCGGCCGGGATGGCGTGGCCGAGCGCGGAAATCCCGGTGTTGGGGAAGTAGCGATGGCGGGCGGATGCCTTCAGGTAGGTCTGCGCCAGGATGATGTTGTCGTCGAAGATCTGCGTGCCTTCCGGGAAGCGGGCGACGAGGCGGTCGAGAAAACAGGAAATCGCGGCGAAGTGTGGCGGCGGCAGGGCGGCCTCTGCGCGTGCAATCGGGGTCGCCGCGGCGGCGCGCCGGCGATCGTCGATATGCAGCAGCAGGTCTTTCAGCACGGCGCGGATGTCGCCGTGGATCGCCAGGTCCGCGGCGAACGCCTTTTCGAGTTGTTCGCCGTCGATGTCCACCTGGATGACCCGCTTGCCGCCGAGCAGCCGGGCGTCCCACAGATAGCTGGTGCGCTCGTTGAAGCCGGCGCCGAGGAAGATCAGCAGGTCGGCGTGTTCGACGATGTGCCGGTAGGCCTTGCCGTCGGAGGTGATGCCCAGGCAGCCGAGCGCCAGCGGCGAGTCTTCGTCGACGAGCCCCTTGGCCTTCAGCGTGGTGGCGACGGGAATCTGCTCTTCGGTACTGAGCGCCTGGAGCAGGTCGTGCGCGCCGGCCAGGAAGCAGCCGTGGCCGGCGACGATGACCGGATGCTGCGCCGCCAGCACCATGGCGGCCATGTCGGCTGTGGCCGCGAAGCGGTTGCAGACGGGCTGCGCGTCGGGCGCGAAGCGGATGCCGTCGAGCAGGCTGGCGTCGACCATTTCCTTCTGGACGTTGTAGGGGAAGCTGAGCAGCACCGGGCCCGGATTGTCGGACAGCAGGATCTTCGCGGCCTGCTTTAGCACCTGGGCGAGATAGTCGGTGCGCTCGACGATGCGGTGATAGCGGGTGATGCCGCCGAACAGCGTGGACTGGTCGATGGCGCCGCCCTCGCCGGAACTTTCCTGCAAGCCGCCCTTGCCGAAAATGTAGGTTGAGGTCTCGCCGGTGACGACGAGCAGCGGCAGCTTCTCGACGAAGGCGTTGGCGATGCCGGTAACGAGATTGGTGGCGCCGGGACCGGCGGTGGTGATGCAGGCGGCGATCCTGTTCCCGGCGCGGGCATAGCCGCAGGCCATGAAGGCGGCGCCCTGCTCGTGCTTGACCAGGACGCTCTTGATCTGCGAGCCGTACAGGCGGTCGTAAACCGGCAGGATATGCGCGCCCGGCATGCCGAACACATGGCCGATGCCCAGCCGCTCCATGAACCTGACGATCAGTTCGCTTACCGCTATTTTCATTTCTGTTCATCGACGCCGCAGCGCCGCTCTCCCCCGCAGCATTGCGTGCCGGACGGCCTGCGCAACAGGCTGAATTTGAGCACAGGCCGGGCCGTCGCGGAACAACTGAATCGACCGAAATTTCGGCCGCGACCGCGCTTCGCCGGCCGGCCCGGCAGTTCGGCGCAAGGGCACCGGACCGGACGGACTCCGACGATGGCCGGCCCGCGTTCGACGGCGAGCGGAAATCCGGTAGCCCGAATACCCGGACCCCTGTATTCTCGAACCTGCCGGGCGCCGCCAAGATGACGCCCTTCACCCAAGGAGACCATCATGTCCAGTACCGTGACCCTGGGCGGCAAGCCCATCGAACTCGCCGGCAAGCTGCCGCAGAAGGGCCAGACCGCGCCCGCCTTTGCGCTCGTCGGCAAGGACCTCGCCGACGTTGCGCTGACGGGTTTCGCCGGCAAGCGCAAGATTCTCAACATCTTCCCCAGCCTCGACACGCCGACGTGCGCGGCGTCGGTGCGCCAGTTCAACAAGCAGGCCAACGACAAGCCGAACGCGGTCGTGCTGTGCATCTCCGCCGACCTGCCGTTCGCCCAGGCCCGCTTCTGCGGCGCCGAGGGACTGGAAAACGTCGTCACGCTGTCGACCATGCGCGGCGCCGGCTTTCTCGAAGCCTACGGCGTCGCCATCAAGACCGGCCCGTTGGTCGGCGTCGCCGCGCGCGCCGTCGTCGTCGTCGACGAAAACGACAAGGTGCTCTACAGCGAACTGGTGCCGGAAATCAAGAACGAGCCGAACTACGCCGCGGCCTTGGCGGCGCTCGGCTGAACGCTTGCGCTTGACATTCGCGGAGGCGGACGACACCATCGCCGCATGGCGATCGAAAATACGCAGCCGCGCTTGTCTTCGGAGTTGCACGCACTCGCGCCGCAACTGGAAACCCTGGGCGACGAACCCTACTATCGTCCTTGCGGCGGCGAGGTGGCGTTGTTCGAAGCCGCCTGGCGCCGCCGCTTGCCGGTGCTGCTGAAAGGCCCGACCGGCTGCGGCAAGACGCGCTTCGTCGAGTACATGGCCTGGAAGCTGGCGCGGCCGCTGGTGACGGTGGCCTGCCACGACGACTTGTCGACGGCGGACCTCGTCGGCCGCTATCTGCTCGTCGGCGAGGAGACGGCCTGGCTCGACGGGCCGCTTACCGCGGCGGTGCGCGCCGGCGCGATCTGCTATCTCGACGAGATCGTCGAGGCGCGCAAGGACACCACCGTCGTCATCCATCCGCTCGCCGACACGCGGCGTGCGCTGCCGGTGGAAAAGCGCGGCGAACTGGTGCATGCCGCGGACGGCTTCATGCTCGTCGTCTCCTACAACCCCGGCTACCAGAGCGTGCTGAAGGAACTCAAGCAGAGCACGCGCCAGCGCTTCGTCGCCATCGACTTCGACTACCCGTCCGCCGCCGCCGAAGCCGAGATCGTCGTGCGCGAAACCGGCGTCGCGGCGGACGTCGCGCAGCGGCTGGTGCGCGTCGCCGAGCTCACGCGCAACCTCAAGGGCCAAGGCCTCAACGAGGGCGCCAGCACGCGCCTGCTGGTCCATGCCGGGCACCTGATCGCGGACGGCGTCGCCGAGCGCGAAGCCTGCCTGGCGGCCATCGCCCGCGCGCTCGGCGACGACGCCGAGATGGCCATGGCCATCGACGACCTGATCCGTGCCGTCTTCTGATGCCGCATCGCGCCTGACCCTCGACGAGCTGAAATCCCGGCTCGACGACATCTTCTACCTCGACATCGTCGGCGGCCGCAGTTACGAGCGCCTGCTCGACGCGCTCGTCCTGCTGCCGCGGCCGAAGCAGGACTTCGCGCTGCACTGGGGCAAGGTGGCGGCGCGCACCGACGTCGAGATCGGCTACCTGGTCATCCAGCTCGCGCCCGAGGCCTTGCGGACGATGGCGCAGCCGCAGGCCGAGCGCTGGGTCATCGCCGCGCTCGACGAATACGACGGCAAGGGCGCGCGCGCGGCGGTGGCGAGCCTGCGCGACATCGGCGCCGGCGCGCGGGCGGGCACCGCCTTGCGGCTCGACGGCATCGAAGCGCGGCTCGCGCACTTCGTCCAGGGTCTGTCGGGACGGCCGCTGCAGATCGCCGCCGGTGCTGGTGGCGACGGGGCGTGGACGGACACGGCGACGCTGCACTTGCCGGCGCAGATCGCCGCAGCGGATGCCGTCGGCCGCTACAAGGCGCTCGCCGCCTTGCTATGGGCGCAGACGCGCTACGGCACCTTCGGCGCCGGGCTGGAGGAGACATTGGCCGCCGTCGGCGAACCCGCACGCGCATCGGCCTGGCTGGCGCTGCTTGAGGCGCTGCGCCTGTCGGCGCGCCTGGCGCGCGACCTGCCGGGACTGGGCGCGGCGCTGGCCGACCTGCTGGCAGAACTGCCGCCGCAGCTCGATGCGGCGCGGGCGACGCTGGCGCGGCCGGCGGCGAGCGTCGCCGACAGCCTCGCCTGGCTGCCGCGCCTGATGGATTGTGCGCCGCCGGCCGCCGCGCCCTTCGGCCCGCTGCGCGCGCAACTCGCCATGCAGGCGCGCGCCGAGCGCATCGCGCAGGACAAGCTGGTGTTGCGCCGCGCGATTGCCGGCCTCGTTGCCGCGCTCGGCAAGGCCGGCAGCGGCGAGACCGCGATCGACATCGCCATGGCGGCGGATGCCGGCGAATTGCGCATCGATGGCGAAGTCGTCGCCCTGCCGCCCGACGGCCGCGCCGCGGCGCAGTCGCTGATCCACGACCTCGGCGAGATTCCGCCGGAATGCATGACGCCGGCCGGTCCCGGTGCCTGGACGCCGACGGCGCACGACGGCGCCGGTCCGACCGCGGCGACGACGACCGCGGCCGACGCCGTCTATGACGAATGGGATTACCGCCGCCGCGCCTACCGCCGCCGCTGGTGCCACCTCTACTGGCGCGACCTGCCGCCGGGAGACGCCGCTTACGTCGCCGAGGTGCGCCGCCGCTATGCGCTGCCGATCCGCCAGATCCGCCGCCGCTTCGAGGCGCTGCGCAGCGAGGATCGCATTCTCAAGCGCCAGCCCGACGGCGGTGAGATCGACCTCGATGCGCTGGTCGCCGCCATCGCCGACCGCCGCGGCGGCGAGGATGCCGACGAGCGCCTGTTCGTGCGCCGCAGCCGCGACCAGCGGTCGCTGGCGGCGGCGTTCCTCGTGGACATGAGCGGCTCGACCAAGGGCTGGGTGAACGACGCCGAGCGCGAGGCGCTGGTGATGCTGTGCGAGGCGCTGGAGATGCTCGGCGACCGCTATGCGATCTGGGGCTTCTCGGGCTGGACGCGCACGCGCTGCGAACTCTACCGCATCAAGGATTTCGCCGACCGCTACGACGAGGCCGTGCAACGCCGCATCGCCGCCATCGAGGCCAAGGACTACACGCGCCTGGGCCCGCCGCTGCGCCACCTGACGCAGCTCTTGCTGCGGGAACCGGCGAAGCACCGGCTGCTGGTGACGCTGTCCGACGGCCGGCCCGACGATTTTGGCGACGAATACCGCGGCCAATACGGCGTCGAGGACACGCGCCAGGCGCTGATCGAAGCGCGCCGTGCCGGGGTGCGCAGCTACTGCGTCACCATCGACCGCCACGGCGCCGACTACCTCAAGCACATGGTCGGTCCGGCCGGCTACACGGTGCTGGCCGACGTCGCCAAGCTGCCGCTGAAGATCGCCGATATCTACCGCAAGCTGACGAGCTGAAGCGTATTGGACGGCTCGGCTATCCGTCGCCGCGGGACGGGCAGCCCCGCCGGTCGCATGCCGGCGGAAATGCGGCGGCGGTCCGTGCGTCGGCTACGCCGCGAGCAAGGACTTGATCTCGGCGAAGGTCTTGGCGACTTCAAAGGTCGGCAGGGGCATGCCGAGTTGGCGGCCGATCTGGCTGAGCGAGAAGATGCCGCGCACGCTTTCCTCGCCGCTGAGACGGTCGATGTCCACGACCATCGCATGCTGGCGGCCGACGCTTTCCAGCGTGGCGATGATGTGGCCGACTTCGGCGCGCATGACGTCGGCCATGGCGAGCACGTCGATGTCCTCGATGAAGGTCATGCAGTCGCGCACCGTGAGGTCGCCGTGCTTGCCGCCGTGCTCCTTGATATGCTTGACCGGGCGGTCGCCCATGGTGTCGCGCGCGGTAATGAGGCCGATGATTTCGTTGGCTTCGTTGACGACCAGCAGCAGGCGCACGCTGCGCGCCACCATGATCTGCGTTGCCTGGGACAGCGATACGTCGGCGGTCGTCGTGGCGGCGGAAACCCGTTGCAAGTCCGTCATTACTTCGAGGGCGGGCGAATCCGCCTGCACGGGCTTGTAGGTGGCGGGCTGCTGGAAACTCGCTCCGGGCGCGAGCTTGCGGAAAGGCATGGGTTTGTAGACGGCGCGTTGCATGACGGTCTCCTCTGTTTTTGGGTTTTGATATA
>DAIEEM010000262.1 GCA_027325905.1 Rhodocyclaceae bacterium | reverse complement strand
GGCGTCGTCGGCGCCGGGCATGGCGAGGTCACGGGCGGCAAGCGCCGCCGCTACTTGCGGCCGCGGTTCGCCCGCGGAATTGTCGTCCGGCCTGACGAATGAGGGATTCAGCAATCCATCGACGACGCCGCCGGCATGGATGGCGATTTCCCTGAACGAGATGTCGCCGACGAGGGACGCGCCCGGGTGAACTTCGATGGACTGCGACGACCGCACGGGCCCGGCAAGGCGGCCCATCACGGAAACATGCGTGGCGTTGACGGTTCCGGTGACGCTGCCGGCGCTATCGACGACCAGCGTCCCGTTGGGGCCGTCGTCGCACGCGACATTGCCGAGAATGTCGCCCTGGACGCGCAGGACGCCGCTGCAGGCGATGTCGCCCTCGATGCGCATCCCGGCACCGATCAGGGTGTCGATACGCTTCGGCGTGTGGCTCGTCAGCGCCATGGCGGCCCCGGCTCGAGATCGTGGAGATGGGGCAAGGGCCATCCGATGTTCATTGGGCGCACTCTCGTTAGTTGTCCGCTTCTTCCTCGATTTGCGGCAGCAGCGCCGCTTCGAGTTCCTGGCGTCCATGCGGGGAGGTCATGGCGACGATAGTGTAGCCGGCCTGGAGCATAAATTCATCGGCGGGCGGATTGAAGACCCAGTCGCCGCGCGTGCGCACCGCCAGCAGCACGTAGTTGGCACTGCGCAGCTTCAGCGTCGCCAGCAGGCGCGGCTCGAAGTCGTGAGGCACGATGACCTCCTCGACGCGCAAGTGGTGCTCGGAGCGCAGCATTTCGTCGAGGAAAGATACGACGTGCGGCCGGATCATGGCCGAGGCGATGCGCATGCCGCCGGTGAAATTCGGCGAGACGATGGCGTCGGCGCCGGCCTTCTTCATCTTCTCGACGTTGCGCAAGTCGTTGCAGCGGGCGACGACGCGCAGGTTGGGCGCCATTTGCTTGGCCGTCAGCGCGATCATCAGGTTGCGGCTGTCGTCGCCGGTGACGGCGAAGACGCCGCGCGCATGCTCGATGTTGGCCTCGGCGAGGATGTCCTCGTCGGAGGCGTCGCCGCGGATGTGCATCAGGCCGGGATGCTTTTCGGCGTGGGCCTCCAGCAGTTCGACGCTCTCGTCGATGGCGACGAAGTGGCGGTTGGTGCTTTCCAGCTCCTGGCCGACGTTGCGGCCGACGCGGCCGAAGCCGCAGACGATGTAGTGGTTGCGTACCTTCTTCATGGCTTTTTCCATACGTCGTCTCCGCATCGATTTGTCGAAGTCGCTGGCCAGGACGATGGCCGTGACGCTCGAAAAGAAATAGGTCATGATGGCGACGCCGGAAAATGCTATCGTCATCGTGAAGATTTCCAGGTCCGGCCGGTGCCAGATCTCGACGCCGCCGCCGTAGCCGATGGTGGCGATCATCAGGAAGGTCATGTAGAGGGCGTCGATCCAGCTGTTGCCGGCGCCGCCGAGCGTCTTGTAGCCGATGGTGCCGATGGCCATGACGACGGCGAAGCCGCCGAGGGCGACGCCGATCGACAGCCGCGCGCGGCGAAAGACTTCGCTGGTGTTCTCGTCGTATTTCATGCGGCTGTCGGGGTGGCGGCTCGGTGGCGCGAATGGCGGGGAATGCGTGCGCTGGGCGCCATTTTATCGGATGGCGCCGCAATCTGGTCTAATTCGCCGTCATGAGGCTTGCGATCCTCGCTTTCGCCGCCGGCGTCGCTTGGCTGCAATGGCAGCCGGCGTTGCCGGAACCGGCCGTGCTGGCCGCGCTGGCCGTGGCCGGCGCCGCCCTGGTCGCGCTGCGGGCGCCGCTGCCGCGGGCGCGCGCGGCGGCGCCGGTCGGCGCCTTCCTCGTCGGCATCGCCTGGGCCGGTTTCTGCGCCCACCAGCGCCTCGCCGACGCCTTGCCGGCGGCGCACGAGGGCCGCGACATCGAAGTCGTCGGCGTCGTCGCCGGCCTGCCGCAGAAGTTCGAGAACGGCCTGCGTTTCGATTTCGACGTCGAGCAGGCGGCGCTGGCCGTGCCGGCGCACGTCTCGCTTGCCTGGTACCGCGGCGGGCATCGCGGCTGGCACGGCGAAGACGAGGACATGGCGCCGGCGCAGCAAGTCCACGCCGGCGAACGCTGGCGTCTCGTACTGCGGCTCAGGCGTCCCCACGGCAATCTCAATCCCCACGGCTACGACTATGAGGCGGCGCTTCTCGAACGCGGCATACGCGCTACCGGCTACGTGCGCGCCGGCGACGGCAATGTGCGGCTCGACGAGTTCGTCTGGCGCGCAGGCTACGCCGTCGAGCGCCTGCGCGAGCGCATCCGCGCGCGCTTCGAGCGCGTGCTGGGCGATGCGCCTTATGCCGGCGTTCTCGTCGCGCTTGCCGTCGGCGACCAGCGCGCCATCGATCCCGGCCTGTGGCAGACCTTCGCGCGCACCGGAACGACGCACTTGATGAGCATCTCCGGTTCGCACGTAACGATGCTGGCGGGGCTGGCCTGGGTACTCGTCTCCTGGCTGTGGCGCCGCTCGCCGCGCTTGCCGCTGCTGCTGCCGGCGCAGCAGGCCGCGGCGGCGGCGGGCTTCCTCGCCGCCTTCGCCTACAGCCTGCTGGCCGGCTTCGAAGTGCCGGCGCAGCGCACGCTCTACATGCTGGGAATCGTCGCCCTGGCGCTTTGGTCGGGGCGCAGCGTCGCCGGCAGCCGCGTGCTGGCGCTGGCCTTGCTCGTGGTGCTGCTGCTCGATCCCTGGGCCGTGCTGGCGGCGGGTTTCTGGCTGTCGTTCGGCGCCGTGGCGCTGCTGTTCTACGCCGGATCGGGGCGCATCGGCCGCGGCCACTGGTTCGCCGAGTGGGGCCGTGCGCAGTGGGCGGTGACGGTCGGCATGGTGCCGGCGCTGCTGGCGCTGTTCCAGCAGTTCTCTCTGGCCTCGCCGCTGGCCAATGCCGTGGCGATCCCGCTGGTCGGCTTCGTCGTCACGCCGCTGGCGCTGGCGGGCAGTCTGCCGCTGGGCGACCCGCTGCTGTGGCTGTCGCATCTCGTCATGGCCTGGCAAATGGCGCTGCTGGACTGGCTGGCGGCATCGCCGTGGGCGATCTGGCAGCAACATGCGCCGCCGCTCTGGAGCCTGCCGCTGGCCGCCGCCGGCATGGCCTGGCTGCTGCTGCCGCGCGGTTTCCCGGCGCGCTGGCTGGGACTCGTCGCCTGCCTGCCGCTGGTGCTGGTGCCGCCGTCGCGGCCGGCGCCCGGCGCGGCCGTCGTCACCGTGCTCGACGTCGGCCAGGGCCTGGCGCTGCACGTGCAGACGCAGACCCACGATCTGCTCTACGACACCGGGCCGATGTTCTCGCCGGACGCCAACAGCGGCAACCGCATCATCGTGCCCTACCTGCGGGCCGTCGGCGTCGCGCGCCTCGACGGCCTCGTCGTCACCCACGCGGACAAGGACCACTCGGGCGGCGCCGAGTCGGTGCTGGAGGCGATTCCCGTCGCCTGGGTGTCGAGCTCCCTGCCTTATGAACATCCGCTCTCCGCGGTGCCGGTGGCGCAGCACCCCTGCATCGACGGCGATGCCTGGGACTGGGACGGCGTGCGCTTCGAGGTGCTGCATCCGCCGGCGGCGCAGTTCGCGGCGCCCACGCGCAAGACCAACGACATGAGCTGCGTGCTGAAGGTGACCGCTGCCGGTCACAGCATGCTGCTGACCTCGGACATCGAGGCGCTGTCCGAGGCGGCACTGCGGTCGCGCCACGCGCGCGACCTCCGTGCCGACGTGCTGACCGTGCCGCACCACGGCAGCCGCACTTCGTCGACGCCGGCGTTCATCGCCGCGGTCGGCGCGCAAACGGCGATTTTCCCGGTCGGCTATCGCAACCGTTTCGGCCATCCGAAGGCGGATGTCGTCGCGCGCTACCGCGCCTGCGGCGCGGCGCTCTGGCGCACCGACGCCGACGGCGCATTGACGGTGACGCTGGCGGCGGACGGCGTCGGCGTCGCCGCCGAGCGCGTTGAGCGGCGACGCTACTGGCACGGGCGCTAGGCTAGTCGCCGGCGGCGGCGAGATAGGCTTGCAACTGCGCCGTCCAGTCGCCGAGCAGGCGCTTGCCGTCGGCCGTCAATAGCGGCTCGTAGAGTTCGCGGCGCCGGGCGATTTCGCGTTCGAGATCGGCGAACTGCCAATGCACTTCGTCCAGGGCGGCTTCCAGTTCGGCGGCGATCTGCGGGTCGTCGGCAAGGAGTTCCAGCAGAAGTTGCTGGCTATCCGGATCGAAGCCGAATTGCAGCAGCATGTGGCGCAGGCTGGCCATGCGCTCGACCAGGAACGCCAGTTCAGCGGCCGGAGCGCCGTCGCCGGCGGCGGTTAGCGCCGGGCGGAATTCGGTCCAGCGCTCGAGCAGGCCGGCGGCTGCCATCAGCCTGGCATGCGGCGCGTCGCGCGTCGTCTCGGACGCCGGCGGCGGATGGCCGATGCCTTCGTGCAGCAGCGCCAGCAGGCCGATGTCGAACTTCTGCCGGTTCAGGCGCATCAGGGCGGCCAGCCGCTCGTTGCTGCCGAAGCGGACGAGGATGGCGGCGCAGACGTCGGCGATGCCGACGATGCGGCCGAACGTGCCGATCCGTTCCGCGCGCAGGCCGTACGGGTAGCCGCTGCCGTCGAGGCGCTCCTGGTGCTGGAGCACGGCGGTGGCGACGGCGGGATCGAGTTCCGCCATTTCGCGCACGATGAGATGGCCGGTGATCGGGTGCACGTAGATGTAGCGCCGCTCCGCGTCGTTGATGCGGTGCTGCGGGTCGAGCAGCGCCGGGTCGGTATGCAGTTCGCCGAGGTCGTGGCAGAGCGCGGCGAGCAACACGTTGTTCGTCTCCCTTTCGGACAGCCCGCGGCACAGCGCCAGGTAATGGGCGATCAGGGCGACGACGAGCGAGTGGTGCAGCAGGCGCGGCCGTTGTTCCGCCGCCACCGTGAGCATGAAGGCGAGCTGCGGCGGCAGCGGCACACGGCTGAATCCGTGGCGCATCGCCAGCGGGTCGCCGGAGCGCTCCGCCAGTTGCCGTAGGCAGGGGTCGCCGTCAATCAACTGCGCGGCGTGCCGCGCCAGGATTTCCTCCATCGCGCCTGCGGCGACGCTGAAACTGAGCCCCGCCGGCTTGAGCAGCTTGTGCTTGAGAAGATGCTCGCGCAGGCTGGCGCCGATCGGCGTGCCCTTGGCGGCGAGACGGGTGCCGTCCGCGGCGAAGATATCCTCTTCGGCGACGACGTCCGTGCCATGCGCCATATCGGCGGCCGTCTTCAGGTAACGGGCGCCGTCGGCAAGCGCCTGGCGGGCGAGATTCTCGTAGCGGTCGTCTTGGCTAGTCGGCATGAGGCGCTGGCGGCACAGGAGCGTTGTGACCCATAAGCCGCATCATAGGCTATTCGCCGCCGTCGTGCCCTATCGTGTCGGTGGTTCGTTGGTCGCCAGCCAATAGACGCCGAGGCGCGAGACGGTTTCGGCGAACTCGCCGAAGTCGAGGGGCTTCCTGACGAAGCTGTTGGCGCCGTTATCGTAGCTCTTCAGGCGGTCGCGGTCTTCGTCGGAGGACGTGAAGACGACGATGGGCAGGCGCTTGGTGCGCGGATCGGCGCGCAGCTTCCGCAGCACGTCGAGGCCGTTCACGCGCGGCAGGCCGATGTCGAGCAGCACGGCAGTGGGCAGGTCGGGGCCGTCGCGGCCGGCGAATTCGCCTTCGCGGAACAGGTAGTCGAGCGCTTGCTGGCCGTCGCGCACGACGTCGATGCGATTGGCGAGGTTGATCTTGCGCAGCGTGCGCAGGGTCAGCACCTCGTCCTGGAGATTGTCCTCGACCAGCAGCAGCGTGTTGATGATCGTCATGTCGACTCCCGCGCCACATAGTCCGGAAAAGTGAAACAGAAGGTGGCGCCTTGTCCCGGCGCCGCCGTCGCTTCGATGCTTCCGCCGTGGCGGTGCACGATGCGCTGCACCGTGGCCAGCCCGATGCCCAGGCCCGGAAACTCGTCCTGGCGATGTAGGCGCCGGAATGGCTGGAACAGTTGCTGGGCATAGGCCATGTCGAAGCCGGCGCCGTTGTCGGCGATGCAGACGCGCTGCGCCGCGCTGTTCCATTCGGCATAGACGCGCAGGCGCGGCGCCGCCGCGCCTGCGGTGTATTTCCAGGCATTGCCGATCAGGTTCTGCATCATCGATTCGAGCATGCGGCCGTCGCCGCAGACGACCAGCCCCGGCTCGATTTCCCAGGCGACGCGCCGCTCCGGCTCGGCGTCGGCGAGTTCCTTGCAGATGCGCTCGGCCATGGCGGACAGATCGACGGCCTCGCGCTTGAGGTCGCCGCGCATGACGCGCGAGAGGGTGAGCAGGCCCTCGATCAGCAGGCCCATGTTGGCGCTGGCCTGGGAGATGTGCTGCAGGTATTCCCTGGCATCCGGGTCCAGCTTGGGGCCGTAGTCCTCCTCGAGAATCCGCGCAAAGCCGCTCATCGCCCGCAGCGGCGCGCGCAAGTCGTGGGAGACGGCATAGGCGAAGGCTTCCAGTTCCTCGTTGGCGCCGCGCAGTTCGGCGGTGCGTTCGGCGACCTGGCGTTCGAGACCGGCGTTGAGTTCCTGGATTTTCGCCTCGGCCTGCTTCTTGTCGCCGATGTCGCGGACGATCTTCGAGGCGCCGACGATCGCGCCGGTCTGGTCGCGGATCGGCGACGTGCTGATGGAGACGTCGATGCGGCTGCCGTCGCGATGGACGCGCACGGTCTCGAAATAGCGGATCGATTCGCCGTGGCTGCTGGTGGCGAGAATGGTTTCCTCCTCGCCGCGGCGGTCGTCCGGGATGAGATCGCGCAGCGAGCGCCCGACCATCTCCGCCGCGGTAAAACCGAACATGCGGGCGGCGGCGCGATTCCAGCTGGTGACGATGCCGTCGAGCGTCTCGCCGATGATGGCGTCCTGCGAGGATTCGACGATCGCCGCCATCAGCAGGCGCTCCCTGAGCCAGCCGTGTTCCGCCGTTTCCTTCGCCTGCCGCAGGGCTTCTTCGGCGCGTCGGCGCTCGACGATCTCCTTCTGCAGTTCGACGTTGGCGCGGCGCCACTGCGCCGGGCTCGGCAATTCCAGGGCGCGCGGAATCAGCGGCCACATCATGACGGCGGTCAACACGGACGCTGCGGCGGTGACGGCCTTGATCATGGCGTCGAGTCCGTACAGCGGCCACCACAGGACGACGACATCCATCAGGTGCGTGGCGCCGCAGGCCATGATGAAGGCGGCGAACATCCACAGCAGCCCGCGGTAGGGGAAGTCCTCGCGCCGGCGGGCGAAATAGATCAGGCCTGCCGGCATGGAGAAATAGGCAAGGAAGATCAGCATGTCGCTGACGACGAAGGTCGCCATGAGCGGCGGCGACCAACCGATGCAGTAGCCATGCGGCAGATAGCCGTTGATGGCGAGAAAACGGTCGAGATTCGCTAGCATCGATTCCCTCCATTCCATGCGGCGCGGCGCCGTCGATGAACGCCGCGGCGGCAAACGCTGGGCCGCTCAGCTTCTGTTCTGGGCGCCGCCATGCGCTTCGTCCGTGCATCCGGCATCGCTACCCGCTGTCGCGCCGAATATTACGCCGGTGTCGGCGTTGCCGAGTAAACTTCGCGGCGACGAGGAGGAATCGATGACCGATATGCGCCAACGCAGCGTGCGCTGCCTGAGTCCGGCGGGTTTTCACGACATGGCCTACGTGGAGTGGGGCGATCCGCGCAGCGCGCGGGTATTGGTCTGCGTCCATGGCCTAGTGCGCTGCGGGCGCGACTTCGATTTCCTCGCCCAGGCGCTCGCCGGCGACTATCGCGTCGTCTGCCCGGATGTCGTCGGGCGCGGCCGCAGCGACTGGCTCAGGGACAAGTCGCTCTACGCCATGCCGCAGTACGCCGCCGACATGGCGACATTGCTGGCGCGGCTCGACGTCGACGGCGTCGATTGGCTCGGCACGTCGATGGGCGGCCTGATCGGCATGGCGCTGGCGGCGCAGGAGAAAACACCGATCAGGCGGCTGCTGCTGAACGACGTCGGCCCGGCGATCACGGCGTCATCGGTCGCGCGCATCGGCGAGTACCTCGGCAAGGCGCCGCGCTTCGACAGCGTCGCCGAGGCCGAGGCATTCGTGCGCTTGGTCGCCGCGCCTTTCGGCGCGCTCACCGACGCGCAATGGCGGCACCTCACCGCGCACGTGGTGAAGACGGCGGACGACGGCAAGATCGAGTTCCGCTACGATCCAGGCATCGCCGAGCCCTTCCGTGCCCAGCAAGCCGCCGACGCCGGCAGGGACATCGAGTTGTGGCCGCTCTACGATGCCATCCGCTGTCCGACGCTGGCGATACGCGGCGCCCGATCCGACCTGCTGACGGCGGCGACGCACGCCGCGATGGCGCAGCGCGGACCGCACGCG
>DAIEEM010000250.1 GCA_027325905.1 Rhodocyclaceae bacterium | reverse complement strand
CTGATGGCCGCGCAGGCCGTCGACCCGCGGCACCAGGAAATGCACCGCCGGCATCATGCCCAGTTCATCGACCAAGTATCCTCGATGTGGGCGGCGCGCCATACCGTCGCCAACCCGGCCGAGGTGCTGCACGGCTTCCTCGCCGCCTGGCTCGGCTACCACATCCTCGGCGAGGATCAGGACATGGCGCGGCAGATCGTCCGCATCCGCGCCGGCGAGACGCCGGCGGCGGCCTTCGACCACGCCCAGTTGGCCGTCGACCACGGCACGGCCGCACTGCTCGGCGCACTCGGCAATCTCTACCACGTGCTCTCGGAGCAGAACCGCGACCTCGCCGCCGCCAATCTCCACCTCGAAGAGCGCGTCGCCGAGCGCACGCGCGAACTGGCGCACAAGGTCGACGAACTGCAGACGACGCGCGACGAACTGCTGCAGAGCGAGAAGATGGCCTCGCTCGGCCGCATGGTGGCGGGCTTCGCCCACGAGGTGAATACTCCCGTGGGGGTCGCCGTCGGCGCCGCTTCGCACATCGCCGAGGCGCTGGCGGCGATCCGCGAACTGCTCGGCGTCGAGGAAGTCAGCGAGGAGAAGCTGCTGGCGCAACTGCAGACCATAGAGCAGGATTGCGACCTGACCCTGAGCAACCTGCGCCGCGCCGCGCGCCTGGTGCAAAGCTTCAAGCGCACCTCCGTCGACCAGACTTCGGAGAGCCGCCGCGACTACCGCATGGCCGAACTCATCGACGACGTCATCCACAGCCTGCATGCCGTCTTCAAGCGCACTGCCATTCGCTTCGAGGTGGACTGTCCCGCCGACCTCGAACTCTACGGCCCGCCAGGCGCGGTCGAGCAGATCCTCACCAACCTGATGATGAACAGCTATCAGCACGCCTATGAGGACGGCAGCCGCGGCGGCCTCATCCGCATAGACGTCGGCGTCGCCGCCAATGGATGGGTGCGGCTGACTTTTTCCGACGACGGCGCCGGCATGTGGCCCGCGGTCATGGCGCGCGTCTTCGAGCCCTTCTTCACCACGCGCCGCGACAAGGGCGGCAGCGGACTGGGCATGTACATCGCCTACAACCTGGCGACGCAGACGCTGGGCGGCGCCATCAGTTGCCACAGCGAGCCGGGCCGCGGCACCCGCTTCGATCTCTATTTTCCGCAGCGCGTCGGCGACGCCGCCGCGGCACCGCAAGAGGACGCACCCCGATGAAACTCATCCGCAAGACCGGCGCCGCGGCCGCCGCCGGCACCGATGCTGCGCGCCCGCCGCCCTGGAAGCTGCTGGTCGTCGACGACGAACCCGACGTGCGGGCGCTGACGACGCTCAGCCTCAAGGATTTCCGCTTCGCCGGGCGCGGCCTGCAGCAGATCGAAGCCGGCTCGGCAGCCGAGGCGAAGCTGCGCCTGGCCGAGCATCCGGACATCGCCGTGGCATTGGTCGACGTCGTCATGGAAACCGACGATGCCGGACTTGCGCTGGTCGAGGCGATCCGCGGCGAATTCGCCAACGCCATGATGCGCATCATCATCCGCACCGGCCAGCCCGGCGTCGCCCCCGAGCGCTTCGTCATCGACCATTTCGATATCGACGACTACAAGGACAAGACCGAACTCACCTCGCAGAAGCTCTACACGGCGATGCGTTCCGCGCTCAAGGCCTACCGCGACCTGCAGACCATCGAGCTCAACCGCCGCGGCCTGGCCAGCGTGCTCGACGCCACGCCCGGACTGTACGAACTGCAGCGCGAGACGCTCGAAGCCTTCTTCGAGGGCATCCTCACCCAGGTCATCGCCCTGTGCAAGCTCACCCACTCGGGCCTCATCTCCACCATCGACGGCGTGCTGACGACCGTCGACGGCGACGGCCTGCACGTGCGCGCCGGCGCCGGCGAACTGCATCCGGACACGGCGCAGCCCGAGCGCCTGGCCGAGGTGATCGCGCTGTGCGCGCGGGCGGTGGCCGACAACGCCGTGCCCGACGGCCTGCGCGCCGGCGCCATGATCGCGCCGCTGGTCCTGCACGAGAAACCCGCCGGCTTCATCTATCTCGAAGCCTCGGAGGAACTCAACCAGAACGACCGCGCGCTGATCCAGGTCATGGCCAACCAATGCTCGGCGGCGCTGGAGAACTTCCGCCTGCACATCGACTTGCGCAAGTCCTACGAGCAGGCGATCGAGACGCTGGGGCAGGTGGCCGAGTTCAAGGACAGCACCACCGGCACGCACATCCGGCGCATGGCCGAGTACACCGGCCTGCTGGCGCAGGCGCTGGGCGTGGCGCCGGCGCAGGCCGTCGAGTTCGGCCGCGCCGCGCTGCTCCATGACGTCGGCAAGGTCGGCATCCCCGATGCCGTGCTGCAGAAGCCCGGCAAGCTGACGGCGCAGGAGTTCGACGTCGTCAAGCAGCACACCCACCTCGGCGGCGCCATCCTCTCGCACGACCCGGCGCTGGCGATGGCGCGCGACGTCGCCATCGGCCATCACGAGCGCTGGGACGGCGCCGGTTATCCGCACGGCCTGGCCGGCGAGGACATCCCGCTGGTGACGCGCATCGTCGCCGTCGCCGACGTCTTCGACGCGCTGGTCAGCGCGCGACCCTACAAGGATGCCTGGGCGCCGGCGGACGCCATCGTCGAGATCGAGGCCAACGCCGGCAGCCAGTTCGATCCTGCGGTGGTGGCGGCGCTGGTTGAACTCTACAGCGCCGGCAAGCTCGATGCCATCCTCGACATCGCCGGCGGCGGCGCCAGCGCCGCCTCCTAGGCGGCCATGCAGACGCGGTTGCGGCCGCCGTGCTTGGCGGCGTAGAGCGCTTCGTCGGCCTGCCGCAGCAGCATGTCGATGTCGGTCGACTTGTCGGCGAGCGTGGTGACGCCGATCGACACGGTGATACGCAGCGGCGCGCCGCCCTCCAGCGGCATGGCGGTGGCGGCGATGGCCAGCCGCATCCGCTCCGCCGCTTCCCACGCCTTGGCGCCGGAAGTTTCCGGCAGGATGGCGGCGAATTCCTCGCCGCCGAGGCGGCCGACGACGTCGACTTCGCGCAAGGTCTTCGTCATGACGTCGGCGAGCTTTTGCAGCACGACGTCGCCGGCCTTGTGGCCGTGCTCGTCGTTGACCGCCTTGAAGTGGTCGATGTCCAGCATCAGCAGCGAGAATGGTTTGCCGTAGCGCAGCGTGCGCGCCAGTTCGGCCTCCGCCAGTTCGAGGAAATAGCGGCGATTGGCGAGTTCGGTGAGGAAGTCGGTGTGCGCCTGGCGTTCGAGTTCCTCCTGCGTCCGGTGGTGCTCGATGGCGATGCTGGCGAGGTTGGCGGCATAGCCGACCAGGTGGAGGTCGTTCTCGCTCGGTGCGCGCGGCTGGCGGCGATAGATGGCGAAGGTGCCGAGCAGGCGTCCCTTCGCCATGACCGGCTCGGACCAGCACGAGCCTAGTCCGGCCCTGGCTGCGAGTTCCTTGTAGTCCTTCCAGTAGGGATGGCTCTGGATGTCGGCGACGACGACGCGGGCGCGCGTATGGGCGGCGGTGCCGCACGAGCCGACGCCGGGGCCGATGGCGACGCCGTCCATCGCCTGGTTGTAGAAGTCCGGCAGGCTGGGCGCGGCGCCGGTGCGCAGGTGCTTGCCGTCGCGGTCGAGCAGCAGGATCGAGCACAGCGTCGACGGGTCTTCGGCCTCGACGCCGCGGACGATGGCGTCCAGCGTCTGCGGCAGCGTCGCGCCCTCGGCGATAAGCTCGAGCATGGCGTGGCGGGCGTGCTCGCGCTGCTCGACCGACCAGCGGTCGGTGATGTCGCTGAAATTGACCAGGCGGTGGTCGCCGACCCAGGACACGGTGATGATGACGTGGCGAATCGAACCGTCCTTGCAGACGATGGGCGTCTCCAGCGACGGCGCCGCGGTTTGCGCGACGCGGGCGGCGGCGACCTCGCCTGCCCAGCGGTCGACGACTTCCTTGCGGAACAGCTTGTCCGGATAGGCCAGCCGGTACCAGTCGTCGACGGTCGGGATGTCCTCCAGCCGGTAGCCGAACAGCTCGGTGAATTTGTTGTTGATGTATTCGACCTTGCCGTCGACGTCCGACCAGCCGATGCCGACCGGCGAGGAATCGAGGATCGCCTGCAGGTGGGCATCGCGGTCGCGCAAGGCGTCGGCCGCCTGCCGGTTCAGGCGCTCACGCCCGCTCGCCGCGAGCATGCGCGCCAATTGCGTGTAGAACGCCATGATCGCCTCGACGCGCTCCTTGGCGACGATGGGCAGCTTGCGTATCGCTGCCAGGTAGGCGTCCTCGTCGAAGCCGCATTCGCGGGCCTGGCGGCGGAAGAACTCGATGTCGGGCGCCTCGTGCAGGATCTGGCCGAAGTATATCGTCGCCAGGTGGCGGCCGTCGATGACGATGGGCGCGGCGTAGTCCATCAGGCCGTTCTTGCAGCGGTAGCCGACGAAGGGCGCGGTGCCGAGATGCTGCGCGATGTAATGGTCGCTTTCCCGGCAGCGCGCCAGGGTCAGCTCGTTGGCGCGGTGAAAGTCGGTGCAGGCCTCCTGCCAGCCGATCTCGCTGAGGACGTTGTTCTCGGTGTCGATGAGGCCGTGGGGAATGCCGGTCGCGTCGTAAAACGACTTCATCATTCCGCGGAATGCTTCGATGTCGACCAGGTCGGTGAAGCCGTAATCCATCGGTACCTCGGCGGTGTTGCGGTTCCGCGCGGGACGTCCGGGCAGGACGGAATCGCGATGGCTTGTAGCCTACCACCGAATGCATACGACTTGCCACGGTCGCACGGCCGCGGTGCCGGCCATGGCTTATGATGGCCGGCATGGACGCTGCCGCCCAACTCCTGGCCCTGGTGACGCAACTGCGCGACGAAACGCATGCGGCGCGCTCGCATGCCGTGACGCTCGACAGCCGGCTCGAAAGCGAACTCGGCTTCGACAGCCTGGCGCGCGCCGAGCTGCTGATGCGCGTCGAACGCGACTTCGCCTGTGCGCTTGCGTCCGAACTGCTGGCGACGGCGGAGACACCGCGCGACCTGCTCGATGCCGTGCTCGGCGCGCATGACAGGCCGACGGCAGCGACCACCGCGATAGCCGTGGCGCCGGACGGCGTGGCGGGCGCGGCGGCACCGGCATCGGCGGCGACCCTGGTGGCCGTGCTCGAATGGCATGCGGCGCATCAGCCCGAGCGTATCCATATCGTCACGCTCGGCAGCGCCGGCGACGGCGCGATCAGCTACGGCACGCTCTGGCGCCAGGCGCATGCCGTGGCGGACGGACTCCAGGCGCGCGGCTTCGCGCCGAATGATGCCGCGGCGATCATGCTGCCGACCTGCGCCGAGTTCTTTCCGAGCTTCTTCGGCGTGCTGCTGGCCGGCGGCACGCCGGTGCCGATCTACCCGCCGGCGCGGCCGAGCCAGCTCGAAGACCACTTGCGCCGCCATGCCGCGATCCTCGCCAACGCCGGCGCCAGCGTGCTGATCACTTTCGCGGCGGCGGCGCTGCCGGCGCGCCTGTTGCGCGGGCAGGCGGCCGGCCTGCGCGCGATCGCCATCGCCGCCGATCTCGTCGCCGACGAAAGGCTGCCGCAGCGCGCCGCCGTCCGGCCCGATCAGGTCGCCATGCTGCAATACACCTCCGGCAGCACCGGCAATCCCAAGGGCGTGATGCTCAGCCACGCCAACCTGCTCGCCAATATCCGCGCCATGGGTGCCGCGGCCGGCGTCGACGGACACGACAGCTTCGTCAGCTGGCTGCCGCTTTACCACGACATGGGGCTGATCAGCGCCTGGCTGTCCAGCCTCACCTTCGGCATGCGCTTCGCCGTCATGTCGCCGCTCGATTTCCTCGCCGCGCCGGAACGCTGGCTGTGGGCGATCCACAATCAGCGCGGCACGCTGTCGGGCGCGCCCAACTTCGCCTATGAACTGTGCCTCAAGCGCATTGCCGACGGACAACTGGAAGGGCTCGATCTCTCGTCCTGGCGCATCGCCTTCAACGGCGCCGAACCCGTCAATGCCGACACCATGGTGCGCTTCGCCGCGCGCTTTGCGCGCTGGGGCTTGCGGCCGCAAGCGCTGGCGCCGGCTTACGGCCTCGCCGAATGCTCGGTGGGCCTGGCCGTGACGGTGAACCGCGGGCTGCGCGTGGATCGCGTGCGGCGCCGCGATTTCTCCGCCGGTGGAGCGGCGCTGCCGGCGACGGACACCGAGGCCGACGCGCTGCGCTTCGTTGCCTGCGGCCGGCCGCTGCCGGGCCACGAAGTGCGCATCGTGGACGCCGCCGGCAAGGAATTGCCGGAACGCCGCGAAGGGCGGCTGCAATTCCGCGGCCCTTCGGCATGCGCCGGCTACTACCGCAACGCGCCGGCGACGCGCGCCCTCATCGTCGGCGACTGGCTCGATTCGGGCGACTACGCCTATGTCGCCGACGGCGAGGTCTATCCGACCGGCCGCGCCAAGGACATCATCATCAAGGGCGGGCGCAACTTCTATCCGCAGGAGCTCGAGGAAGCGGTCGGCAACATCCCCGGCATCCGCAAAGGCAATGTCGCGGTGTTCGGCAGCCCCGATCCGGCCACGGGCAGCGAGCGCATCGTCGTCGCCGCCGAGACCAAGGCGACCGACAAGGCGATGCAGGAGCAATTGCGTGCCGCGATTTACGAGCAGGCGCTGGCGGTGCTCGGTGTGCCGGCCGACGACGTCGTGGTTTCCCATCGGCATATCGTGCTGAAGACCTCGAGCGGCAAGCTGCGCCGCGCCGGCAGCCGCGAGATCTACGAGAAGGGCGGCGCGGCGGCGCCGCGCGCCGTCTGGCTGCAAGTGCTGCGCCTGGCGCTCTCGGGCATCGCCCCCGGCGCGCGGCGCATCCGCCAGGCCGCGCTGGCGCTCGCCTACGGCGCCTGGGCGTGGCTGGTCTTCGGCGTGCTGCTCGGACCGGCCTGGCTGGCCGTGGTGCTGATGCCGCGGCCGGCGCTGGCCTGGGCGACGGCGCGGCAGGCGGCGCGCTTGATGCTCGCGGCGACGGGCGTGCGCCTCACCGTGATGGGACTCGAACACCTCGAAGGCGCCGGGCCGCTGGTGCTCGCGGCCAACCACGCCAGCTATCTAGACGGCATCGTGCTGGCCGCCGCGCTGCCCGAGCATCAATGGCGCTTCGTCGCCAAGCGCGAACTCGCGCAGCAGTTCTTCGCCCGCCGCTTCCTCGAAGCGCTCGGCTGCGAGTTCGTCGAGCGCTTCGAGTTCCGCCAGGGCGTGACCGACGCGCAGCGCATCGCCGCCAGCATCGCCGCCGGCCATGCGCCGGTGTTCTTCGTCGAAGGCACGTTCACGCGCGTGCCGGGACTCATGCCCTTCCGCATGGGCGCCTTCGTCGTGGCCGCGCAGAGCGGCGTCCCGGTGCTGCCGGTGGCCTTGCGCGGCACGCGCGACCTGATGCGCGACGGCACCTGGATGCCGCGGCGTCGCGCTCTCGCCGTCACCATCGCCGCACCGATCGCGCCCGGCGGCAGCGACTGGGCAGCGGCGGTGCGCCTGCGCGACGCGGCGCGCGCCGAAATCCTGCGCCATTGCGGCGAAGCCGATCTGGGCAGTTGACGCCATGCCCATATCTCTCAGCCCGAAGTTGAGTACGATGTATCTGTCTAGTTAGGCGCGAATCCTAATGCTCGAAATATACGTCAGTACCGATGTCGAAACGGATGGCCCGGTAGCGGGGAAGCACTCCATGCTCAGTATCGGATCGGCAGCCTACATGGCCGACAAGAGCTTGCTATCGACATTTTTCGCTAACCTGGAAACGCTTCCGGAATTCGTTGCCGACGCCGGCACCGCCGCGTGGTGGGCAACGCAGCCGGAAGCTTGGGCGGCGTGCAGACAGAACCTCGAACACCCGAGGGAGGCCATGACGCGATACTTGACGTGGCTGAAGGCTTTGCCGGGAAGGCCTGTCTTCGTAGCCTATCCGGCGGCATTCGATTTTCCTTTCGTATATTGGTATCTGACCCAATATGCGGGTGAGAATCCCTTCGGCTATTCCGTAATCGACATCAAGACCTACGCGATGGCCGTGCTGCGCAAACCGTATCGCGCCTGCGGGAAGAAGTCCATGCCCTCCGACTGGTTCGGACCGGTCGGTCATACGCATGTCGCCTTGGACGACGCGTTGGAACAAGGCAGCCTGTTTTGCAACATGTTGCGCGCCAACCTCGGTTTCCCGGCACCCTAGATCCGCCTCGACAGTCGATCCGACAGCGCGGCGGGCACTGGTCGATTCGCCGCTCGCCCAGGCGACAAGCCGGTCGGTCGACACGGATGGCTATGCCGTCGGAGCTGCCGCCCTACGGATGGGCAAGGACGCTCGCGGATATCCCCTACGTTTTGGCCGGAGCGTCATCCCCAACGGAGCGCGGCAGGGACATGCCATCGGCGGCCGACGCTTCCGCGCGGCCGGCGGCGTCGGCCGCATCGTCGCGCCGCGCCTGTTTTTGCCGCAGGCGTTCGTTCTTGTCGTCGTTGGCAAAGACAAAGCGGCCGTAAAGCACGCACCCCTTCATGCCCGGATCGCAGGGTAGGTTGTTCACCTTGGTGCAAACGTCGTTTGCTTCGTGCGGGCAACCCCAGCTACCGGCCATGATGTTCTCCTATTTGGTGCTATTGGAACCCGCCGGATTCATCAGGGCCTGAACCGTTTCGAACAGCTCACGTTCCTCGAACCGGACATGCGCTTCCATCAGGTCGGCAAAGCGGCGCAAGGTTCGCGCGTCCGGCCGCCCCAATTCAGCCGCCAAGGTGCGAATCTCGCCGTGCTCGGCCAAGGTGCGTCGCACCAGCTCATGCTGCCCGCCCCGCGACAAAAGCGGCAGCATGCCTTGTTCCTCGGCCCGGAAATGCGGATCGAGTTGCGCCACGAAGGCGGCGACAATACGCTCGGCCTGCCGTTGGATCTCCTCCATCTGCCCCGATTCCGCGGCGTGGCGGGCATCTCGCGCCATCTTGAGCGCGGCGTGGTGCTCCCGCGAAATATCCTGAAGCTCCGGATGGCGTCTCATGCCGTCCTGACCCCGCCGCCCACTGCATCGTTCAGCATCCGGCTCAAGCCGTCCATCACCGCGCCATTGGACTGCTCCATAGCCCGCAGTTCGGCCAGGCCTCCCTCCAAGTCGCCATCGACGTAGCGCGCGATGGCGCGCCGGACATGCTGGTGCACGGCGCGATGCGGCGTTTCCAGCTCGGCGAACCCGCGCAGGCCGGCGAAGCGTTCGCGGCCTTCGCCGGCGTAGTACCATTGGCCGAGGCGGCAATGTTTTTCGTCGGGCAAGTCGTCGGCACGCAATTGGGAAATGCCGAGAAATACCTTGTACACCTCCAGCTTCAGCATCAGCTCCTCGATGTTGGCGAGCTCGACGTTCGAAAGCAGCGCGGAGTAGGTCACGGCGCCTTCCATCCGTTGCGAGAGTTCGAGCAGATGCTGCATGCTGCGCATTGCGGTGTCGCTTTCGGCCGCGTAGCGGCTGGCTTCCTCCGCGCCGACCTCCATCGCGGTTTTGGCGGATAGCGTTTCATCCTGAATGGCGCCGACCAGGCCGGAAATCTCCGTCGTCGCCTTGGCGGTGCGCTCGGCCAGCTTGCGCACTTCGTCGGCGACTACGGCGAAGCCGCGACCCGCTTCGCCGGCACGCGCCGCCTCGATCGCGGCATTGAGGGCTAGGAGGTTGGTCTGGTCGGCGATTTCCTTGATCAGGCTGACGATGCCGCCGATTTCGCCGGCGCGCTGGTTCAGGCTTTCGACGTTGTGCGAGGCATCGGTCATCCGGCGGAACATCACATTGAGATTTTCGGCGGCCTTCGCGAAGCTCAGGCGATTGGCGTCGGATTGTGCGGCTGCCTCCAGTGCCGACGCTTTCTCACGATTGAGCGTGGTGGCTAGTTCGAGGAAGGACTGGCTGACGCCGCCGAGAGAATCGCCGAAGCTGCCGAGGCTGACGAAGATGCCGTCAAGGCCGCTGCGCTCGCGCCGCCAGCCGGTCGTCTCTTCTTTCAGCGCGGTACGCTCGGCGTCGAGTTCATCCAGGCGCGAGCGCAGGGCGGCATTGTCGCCGCGCAAGCGCTCAGTTTCGGCTTCCGCGGCGGCAAAGGCCTGTTTCAGTCTGCGGCAAAACACGATGGTGGATCTCCGATTGAAGGGCTGGCCGCTAGCGGTGCGAACCGCGCAGCATGCATCATGGCGCGCTAAAAATGACTTCCAACTTGTTCATGACACCTTCTCGATGAGTTGCCATGCATAGATCACGCTGTCTTCGTTGAAGACCCGTCCGGACGACACTTCCTGCCACCAAGGGACGGTGCGCTGGTCCGTGCCGAGGTATTCCCATAAGACGCACTCCCCGCTGCAATACTGGATGCGGTAGGTTTCGTGCAATTCGAGATTCATGGCATCGCCTCCCAGTTCAAGGTGGTCAATGCGGCGAGCAGGTCCTTGCGCAGCAGCATGCCGAGCAGACGACCGTCGCCATCGGCGACCGGCATGGCGCGTCCGGGATGTCGGCGAAAGGCCTCAAGCATTGCGCGGAAATCCGCGCTTGCATTGACGACCGTCACCGGAGCCGTCATGGCGCTCCCGACCGGCGTCTCATGGCAGCGATGGCCGATTTCCCCGGCGTCCTCTATCAGGCGCAGCATCAACTCCAGGAAGGTGTCGGCCTTCATGCGCTTCAGGAAGTCGGTTTCGGTCAATATTCCGACTACCCTGCCTTCTTGATCGATAACCGGCAGGCCCTTGTATCCGCTCGCGACGATCGTCCGTGCCGCCTTAGCCATCGTCATGTCCACGGTCAGCCCGTGCGCACCGCCATGCATCAAGGTCGCCGCGCATATCCCCTCCGCGAGACGATCCACGGCATTGTGGTGCGCCAGGTGATAGAGCACCCGGAAGTCTTCCGTACTGATGTCGAGGTAGCCGGGGATGCGTCCCATCGCATCGACGATATCGGAATCGGACAGGCTGATCTCCCCGACATCCCGTTCAGCGGCGAACGCGAGTCCCATTGGGCCGGTCATGGCGCGCTATCCTCAACCGGTACTCCACGCCCGCGGCCGCTTCATGCCCGCAACCTTGCAGGCTTGCGCGACATAGCCGTAGGGGAACAGTTCGAATAGCCGCTTGCGTGCGGTCCCCGGATAGCGGGTCTCGAGGTGGCGTATCGCGAAGCGCGCGTCGGCAGCCACGTGATGCTCTTCGTAATACTGTCGCATGAAGTGAATGACTTCCCAATGATCGTCCTCGAGCATGAGTCCGAGTTCGTTCCCGAGCTCTATTGCCACCAGTTCGTTCCATTCGTCCGGCTCGACCAGGTAACCCTCGGCATCCCGGGTCGGCAGTTCCATCCGCATGTCCACGGCCTTCTCCTTTTGTCAGCTTCGATATATACATCACGCCGTGATATTGTTATTAAGTGGTATAGTTTTGTCAACTACGCCATTGCAACTACGCCAAATGAGTGATCCGCAATCGCGCCTGACGAAGGGCGAATTCGAGGTTCTATCGGGTTTCCGCTACCAGCTACGCCGATTCAGTCACTGGAGCGAACAGTTGACCCAAAAAGCCGGCGTGACCAATCTTCAGTATCTATTGATGCTGCACATCAAGGGGTTCGCCGATCGAGAGTGGGCGACGATCACCGAGTTGGCAGAACGCCTGCAAGCCAAACATCATGGCGCCGTAGCCTTGGTGACGCGTTGCGAGAAGCTCGGACTTGTTAAACGTTGCCGCGGCCGCCCCGATGGTCGTGAAGTTGAAGTTCACCTGACCGCAAAAGGGGAACGACTGGTGGAACAGCTCGCGCGCCAGCACAGCGACGAATTGACGCGACTTCGGGGCGTTCTGACCGTGCCGGGAAGGGCACAATCGAAACGGAACGGTAAGAATCCGCGCTAGGCCTTCGTCTTCCGCGCTTCCTCGTAGCGCACGAAGGCCTTGCGCAGCAGGGCGATCAGTTCGCTGTTTTCCCAGGGCTTGGTGATGTACTTGTAGATCTCGCCCTGGTTGATGGCCTCGGTGATGGCGGTGGCTTCCGAATAGCCGGAGAGGATGATGCGGACGATGTCCGGATACATCTTCCGCACGCGCCGGAACAGCTCGGTGCCGGTCATGCCGGGCATGCGCTGGTCGGAAAGGATGACGCCGACGTCGTTCTTGCCGAGCAGTTCGAGCGCATCGGCGCCGCTGGCGGCGAGGAGGATGCGGTAGGCTTCGCCGTGCAGCAGGCGGCGGATGGCGTGGAGGACGTTCTCCTCGTCGTCGACGATCAGCAGCGTGCGCGTCGGCGCCTGCCGGTCGACCATCTGCTTGCTGCCGAGCAGCAGCTCGATTTCCGCGGCGGGCGCCGGATGGCCGAGGAAGAAGCCCTGCAGGTTGTCGCAATGCAGGCTGCGCAGGTAGCCGGCCTGCGATTCGGTTTCGACGCCTTCGGCGACGGTGGTGACGCCGAGCGCGCGCGACATGGCGACGATGGCCTGGACGATGGAGGCGTCGCTGGGATCGGTGGTCAGGTTGCGCACGAAGGACTGGTCGATCTTGATGCGGTCGATGGGAAACTGCTTGAGGTAGTTGAGGCTGGAATAGCCGGTGCCGAAATCGTCGATCGACAGCCCGACGCCCATCTCCTTGAGCCGGCGCATGACGCCGAGCGTGGTCTTGATGTTGCGCGTGATCGCGCTCTCGGTGAATTCGAGCTCGATGTCGTGCGGGTCGACGTCGGCGGCGGCGATGACTTCGGCGATGGTGGTGAACAGATGCGGATCGGTGAATTGCAGCGGCGACAGGTTGACGGCCATGGTGAGCCGGTGCCCGGCCTGCTGCCAGACCCTGAGCTGGCGGCAGGCTTCGCCCATGACCCAGGTGCCGATGGGCACGATCATGCCGGTCTCCTCGGCGATGGCGATGAACTCGTTGGGCTGGATCAGCCCCTGTTGCGGGTGCTGCATGCGGATCAGCGCCTCGACGCCGGTCACCGTGCCGCTGGCGGTATCGACCTGCGGCTGGTAATGGACGACGAACCAGCCCTGTTCGAGGGCGCGGCGCAGTTCGGTCGCCATGGCCAGCGCACGCTTGGCGCGATCGTTCAAATCCTGGGTGAAGTAGAAGGAGGTGTTGCGGCCGTTCTCGCGCGCCTTGGCGAGCGCCGCGTCGGCGTTTCGCAGCAGCGTTTCGAAATCGCCGCCGTCGTTGGGGAACAGCGCGATGCCGATGCAGGCCGAGAGCAGGACTTCGGTGCCGGCGACGGCGACGGGGCGGGTCGCCGCCTGCAGCAGCGCTGCGGCCAGCTTGCCGGCGGGCGCCGCGTCGTTGAGGTCGTCGAGCAGGACGACGAAGGTGTCGCCCGACAGGCGCGACACCGTGCCGGCGGTGCGCACGCAGTCGGCGAAGCGCTTGGCCATGGTGCGCAGCGCTTCGTCGCCGGCGATGTGCCCGAGTGACTCGTTGACGAAGCGGAAATGGTCGAGGTTGAGGTAGAGCAGCGCGACGTGGCGCTCGTGCTGGCGCGCATGGGCGACCGCCTCGCCGGTGCGGTCCTCGAGCAGCAGGCGGTTGGGCAGCCCGGTGAGGACGTCGTAGCGCTGCAGGTGCAGCAGCTCGGCCTTGGCCCGGTGCTGGCTGAGATCGCTGGAGACGGCGAAATGGCTGACGATCTTGCCGGCGTCGTCGCGCACGACGTTGATGGTCGTCCATTCCGGATAGATGTCGCCGTTCTTGCGGCGGTTCCATATCTCGCCCTGCCAGACGCCTTCGGTCGTCAGGGCGGCCCATATCTGCCGGTAGAAGTCGCGGTCGTGGCGGCCGGATTTCAGCAGGCGCGGATTCTCGCCCAGCGCTTCCTCGAAGCTGTAGCCGGTGAGGTCGCTGAAGGCGCGGTTGACCAGGACGATGTTGTTGTCGGCGTCGGTGATGACCATCGCCTCGGCGCTGCGGTCGAAGACCTCGGCATGCAGGCGGATGCGCGCCTGGGCCTGCAGCAGTTCGGCGTTCTGCCGTTCCAGTTCCGCGCGCTGCGACTGCACTTCGCCGAGCAGCCGCTTCAGCTCGGCGACGTCGCGCGGCGCGACGTCGTCGTCGCGCCGCAGTCGCGCGCGCTTTTCGGCGCTCACGACTGCGGGCCGCCGACGGGCAGCCAGATGCGGAAGGTCGAACCCTTGCCGGGTTCGCTGTCGACTTCGAAGCGGCCGCCGTGCGTCTTGACGACGATGTCGTAGGAGAGCGAAAGGCCCAGCCCGGTGCCCTTGCCGACCGGCTTGGTGGTGAAGAAGGGTTCGAACACCCGCTTCCTGATTTCCGGCGGCATGCCGCGGCCGCTGTCGCTGACTTCGATGCGGACCCGCTCGCCTTCCGTGGCGGTGCGGATGATGATGGTGCCGTGCTGGTCGATGGCCTGCGCGGCGTTGATCAGCAGGTTCATGAAGACCTGGTTGATCTGGCCGGCGATACAGCGCACCGGCGGCAACCGGCCGTACTCCTTGACGACCTCGGCCTTGTACTTGAGCTCGTTCCAGACGACGTTGAGCGTGCTGTCGAGGCCGGCGTTGAGGTCGGCGTCCTGCAGCTCGGCTTCGTCGACGTGGGAAAAGTCCTTCAGGTCCTGGACGATCTTCTTGACCCGGTCGAGGCCGTCGCGCGATTCGCCGAGCAGGGCGACGACGTCCTCGCGCAGGAAGTCGAGGTCGGCTTCCCGCTTGGCGGCGGCGAGCTGCGGCGACTGCACGGCGTTCTTGACGACGCACTGGTCGTAGCTGTCGACCAGGCCGAACAGGCGCTCGACGTAGTTCTTGAGCGTGCCGAGGTTGGAATTGACGAAGCCGATCGGGTTGTTGATCTCGTGGGCGACGCCGGCGGCGAGCTGGCCGATGGCGGCCATCTTTTCCGACTGCAGGATTTGGTTCTGCGCTTCTTCCATCTTCTTCAGCAAGGTCGCCAGTTCCTTCTGCTCGGCGGCCAGGCGTTCGTTGGCGGCGGTCAGCTCGCGCGTGCGCGCGGCGACTTTCTCTTCCAGGCCGACGTTGGCGTCGGCGAGTTCCTGGTTCTGCAGCGTCATCAGATGGTAGAGCTTGTGCAGCGCCGAGAGCAGGGCGGAGACGTTGTTGTCCGTCGCGGCTCGTTCGGCGGCGAAGGCCTGGTCGGCCGGCGTGCCGGCCCGGATGGCGGCGAGCTGGCGCGCCATCGCCTGGTCCTCGTCGAGGATGTGGAACGACAGCCAGGAGGCGAGGAAGCCGTGCAGGACTTCGGCCGGATTGCTCATGGTGGCGCGAGCACGCCACATCTGCACGACCTGGGCGATGAACTGGGCGTGGTGCTCCTTGTGCCGCGTGCTGTGGCGCGGATCGACGCCGGCCGCGTCCATCAACTTCTCTTCGTCGGCGAAATGGAAGCGCGCGTAATCGGCCAATTGCCTGAAGATCGTCTGCAAATCGTCTTCGGAGGCATGCTGCGCCGTCAGGATATCGCCGACGAGATTGACGATATCCACCAGGCGACGATGCTGGGCGTCGACCTTTTCGAGTCCGGTGACGAAGCGTTGATCCCAGACAAAAGCTTCCATCGTCGTTGCGCTCCTCTCGCAGGCTGGATCGTTCGGGCCGCATCGCCCGCCGGCAAGCTCGCCCCGGTGGCGGATATGCTACCCTTTTTCCGTCGGCGTTTCGGCTACTGCAATCGTGCGTCGTTCGGTAATATGCGCCAATGCGGGCGGTGAATTCCGGGTCCGCATGTCCTTGAGGAGGCAGTCCATGAATTCCCCGCTTTTCCGCCGCGTTCTGGTCGTCGATGACGAGTTGAACATCGTCAGTGCGGTGCGGCGGGAATTGAGCACGCCGCCGCTGGGCCGCTACCGCTACGAGGTGGAAGGCTTCAGCGATCCGGCGCAGGCGCTCGAACGCGCCCGCAACCAGAGTTTCGACGTCGTCATCAGCGACTACCGCATGCCCGGCATGAGCGGATTGGAGTTCCTCAAGGCGCTCGCCGCGATCCAGCCGGAATGCGCGCGGCTGGTGCTGAGCGGCCAGACCGACATGGATGGCCTGGTGAAGATGGTCAACGAGACGCACATCTACCGCTTCATTCCCAAACCCTGGCACGACTACTTCCTGAAAAGCTCGGTGGCGCAGGCGCTCGAATTCAGCCTGGCGCTGCAGGAGAACCGGCGCCTGGCGGGCTTCGTCCGCGAACGCGGGATCGCCGTGCCGGCCTTGCTGGAGAACGAGGGCGGGAACATCCTGATCGTCGACGACGAAGCCGCCATTCTCAGCAGCCTGTCGCGCGTGTTGTCCGGCCACACCCAGGCCGACGATCTCTTCGCCGTGATCCGCGCCGAGCTTTCCCGCCAGGGTGACGCCGTGCTGGACGAGGCCGGGAGCAAGGTGGTGGTGACCACCTCGGCGCGCGAAGCGCTGAAGATGGCCGAGACGCAGCGCTTCGCCTGCATTCTCGCCGACTTCAAGATGCCCGAGATGAACGGCGTCGAATTGCTGCAGCGGTTCGCCGACATGCAACCCGACTGCGAGCGCATCCTCGTCAGCGGCCAGGTGACGCAGGACGACCTCATCGACGCCGTGGACGCCGCGCACATTTTTGGTTTCGTCGCCAAGCCTTGGCAGGATTACGAGTTGAAAGCCTGCGTCGCGCAGGCGCTGGCGCATCGCCGCATGGTGCTCGAAAACCGCATCCTGGCCGACATGGTCAGGAAGGCGGGAGGCGCGGCGCCGTGAAGCGTCGCCGTCCGTCATACCGGAGGTCCGCGCCGTGAGCGAAGCCGCCGAGCGGCCCCTGACGCTGCTGTTCGTCGACGACGAGGCCGGCATCCTGTCGTCGCTGCGGCGCCTGTTTCGTCCCTACGGCTACAACATCCTGACGGCGGAGAGCGGCGCCGCAGGCCTCGAAGTCCTCGGCCGCGAGGAAGTCGATCTCGTTGTCTCCGACATGCGCATGCCGACCATGGACGGCGCCCAGTTCCTGCGCCAGGTGCGCGCCCGTTGGCCGAACGCCGTGCGCCTGCTGCTCACCGGCTACGCCGACATGGCCTCGACCATCGACGCCATCAACCACGGCGAGATCTACCGCTATATTTCCAAACCCTGGGACGACGAGGAAATCGTCCGCACGGTCAAGGATTCGCTCGAACGCAAGCGCCTGGAGCGCGAGAACGCCCGTCTCGGGGAACTGACCCGGCGCCAGAACGAGGAATTGAAGGAACTCAACGCCGGGCTCGAACAGAAGGTGGCGGCGCGCACCGCCGAAGTGAAGCAGACCCTGGCCTTCCTCGAGCAGGCGCACAAGGAATTGAAGCGCGGCTTCATGGCGACGGTGCGGGTGTTTTCCGGCCTGATCGAATTGCGCCACGGCAAGCTGGCGGGGCACTCGCGGCGCGTCGCCGAACTGGCGCGCGCCCTGGCGCAGCGCCTGGAACTGGACGATGCCTCGGTGCAGGACGTGCTGATGGCGGCGCTGCTGCACGACATCGGAAAGATCGGCCTGCCCGACGCGGTGCTCGACCGGCCGTTCAACGGCATGTCGGCGGAGGTGCGCGCCGAAGTCATGAAACATCCGGTCACCGGCCAGATGGTGATTCTCGGCGTCGGTCAGTTGAAGGGCGCGGCGCTGCTGATCCGCCACCACCACGAGAACTTCGACGGCAGCGGCTTTCCCGACCGGCTGGCCGGCCTGGCGCTCCCGCTCGGCGCGCGCATCCTGACCGTCGCCAACGACTACGACGCGCTGCAGATGGGCCTGCTGGTCAATCGGCCGCTGAAGCCCGCCGAGGCGCTGACCTTCATCCTCGACAACGCCGGCAAGCGCTACGATCCGCAAGTCGCGCACGCCTTCGCCGCCATGCTGGCGGAGACCCTGAAGGACGAGATCGTCGAGGTGCCGCTGCGGCCGGGCGCCGCGCGGCCCGGCATGCTGCTGACCCGCGATCTCATGCACAAGGACGGCTACCTGCTGCTGGCCAAGGGCCACACTCTCGATGCCGGTGTCATCGAGCAACTGACCCGCCTGGAATCGGCCGACGGGCAGGCGCTGACGCTCTACATCAAACAGGAGGCAAAATGACGGCAAGCCGCATCATGATCGTCGACGACGAAGTCGGTATCGTCAATTCCCTGCGGCGGCTGCTGTTGAGCGTGCCGTGCAGCTACGGCTGCCTCAGCTACAAGCTGGAAGTGGAAACCTTCACGATGCCGGCGGCGGCGCTGGAGCGGGCGCGCGAACAGGCGTTCGACCTGTTCCTGGCCGATTACCGCATGCCGGGCATGAACGGCGTCGAGTTCCTGGCGCGCATCAGGGAAATGCAGCCGGACGCGGCGCGCCTGATCATTTCCGGCTTCGCCGACCTCAACGCCTTCGCCGACGCGGTGAATGGCGCCGACATCTACCGTTTCCTGTCGAAGCCGTGGAACGACTACGTGCTGGTGTCGGCCATCGCCCAGGCGCTCAACTACCGCGAACTGATGCTGGAAAACCGGCAGTTGGCGGCCAAGGCCAGCGTCGACGGCGCGGCGATGTCGCAGCGCCAGCCGGCGCCGGCGGCCAAGGTGCGCTGGGGCCCCGACGGCTCGGCGATCGTCGACGGGGCTGGCGATGATCCCGACTGAGTCGTCGTCCGCGGACGACGACGGCGTAGCCGAGCTGAGGGATTTTCGCCGCGCGCTGGATCTGCACTCGATCGTCAGCGTCACCGATGCGGCCGGCCGCATCGTCGAGGTCAACGACTTGTTCTGCCGCATCAGCGGCTACGCAGCCGGCGAACTGATCGGCCAGGATCACCGCCTGCTCAATTCGGGCCACCACCCGAAAGCCTTCTTCGAGGACATGTGGCGGACCATCGCCGCGGGCGCGGTGTGGCACGGCACGCTGCGCAATCGGCGCAAGGACGGCAGTTACTATTGGGTGCAGACGACCATCGTGCCGTTTCCCGACGCGGCCGGGCATCCGCGCCGCTACCTGTCGATCCGCACCGACATCACCGCGCAGGTCGAGGCCCAGGAAACGGCGAATCGCCACGAGCGCAAGGTGCAGCAGGCGCAGCAGATTCTCTCGCAAATCATCCAGGGAGATCCGGTGCCGACCTTCGTCATCAACGCCGGCCATGTCGTTACGCACTGGAACAGGAGCTGCGAGACGATCACCGGCGTCAAGGCCGCCGACATCGTCGGCACCAGCCGCCAGTGGCAGCCGTTCTACGGCGAAGCGCGGCCGGTGATGGCCGACCTCATCGTGGACCAGGCGCTGGAGTCGCGCATCGCCGGCCACTACCACGACAAGCTGCGCCGCTCGCCGACGATTCCGGGCGCTTACGAGGCCGAGGACTTCTTCGCCAGTTGTGGCGAAAAGGGCCGCTGGCTGTTCTTCACCGCCGCGCCGCTGCGCGACCTGCAGGGCCACATCATCGGCGCCATCGAGACGCTGCAGGACGTCACGGAGCGCAGGGTCGCCGAAGAGGCACTGCGCAACGCCAGCGCCGAACTTGAACTGCTGGTCGAAAAGCGCACCGAACAACTGCAGCGGGCCAATGCCTTGCTCGAACAGGACATGCACCGGCGCGAGGCCGCCGAAACCGAGTTGCTGCGCCGCTATTCGGAACTTACGGAACTCAATGTGCGCCTGCACGACATGCAGGGCCAACTGCTGCAAGCGGAGAAACTGGCGTCGATCGGCCAGCTCGCGGCCGGCGTCGCCCACGAGATCAACAACCCGATCGGCTTCGTCAACTCGAACATCGGTTCGCTCGAACGCTATATGAACGACCTGTTCCGCCTCCTCGATGCCTATGCGGCGGCCGACCCCGCGCTGGCCGGCAACGCGGACCTGCAGGCCGAGGTGCAGCGGGTCAAGAGCGAAGTCGATCTCGGTTTTTTGTGCCAGGATGTCAAGGCGCTGCTGGGCGAATCCA
>DAIEEM010000201.1 GCA_027325905.1 Rhodocyclaceae bacterium | reverse complement strand
GCCCCAGCAGCAGCAGCCCGGCATCGCCGATGTTGCCGGCGAGAACGAGGCGCACGCGCAGCGCGTGGAGGCGGCCGCCGTCGAGCAACTGATGGCCCCAGCGTGCGCCGGCCAGCGCCCCGAGCAAGGCGCCGGCGGAATTGCAGCCGAGGTCGACGTTGGACGGAACGCGGCTGGGCAGGTAGTTCTGGATGGTTTCCATTGCCAGGCTCAGGCAGGCGCCGCAGAGCGTCGCCAGCAGCACGGCGCCGCTGCGGCCGAGGCGCGGCTGGGTCGCCGGCACCCAGAGGAAGCCCAGCGGAATGTAGGCGAGGACATTGACGGCCAGATCGAAGCTCGTCCAGTGGCGCGGCCAACCGGCGGTGAGAAAGGCCGTGGGGTCGGCGCCGGAGTCGCTCCAGCCGGAAAACGGGTGCAGGCTGGCATAGACCGCCAGCAGCGTATAGGCGGCGGCGAGATACAGGCTGAGTGGGGACGGAGCCGGCCGCAAGCGGGGGACTGGCTTGTCTGCGCGCCGCTCAGGCGCCGTGGGCCAAGCGCTCGCGCAAGCGGCGCAGGACTTCGGCGGGCGCCAGCCGGGCGGGGTCGAAGTGCGGCAGGTCGATGCCGTCGAGCGTGTTCTTCACCAGCAGGCCGAGGTCGGTGTCGCCTTCCATCAACAGCCGGCGGCTGAAGAACAGCGTGTCCGAATCTTCTTCGCGCGTCGCCAAGGCGATGAAGTCGCGGCTCCGCGCCGAGATCGTGAGGTCGGGCTTGCCGGCATCGAACAGCGGCCGGAAGCCGCGCGTCGAATAGGCGAAGCGCAGGGTCAGCCCGGCGTCCGTCACGCGGATGGCGAAGCGCTTGCCGGCCAGCGGCGCCAGCGGCTCGCGCGGGATCATGCGGCCGAGCGCTAGATTGAGGCCGGCGACGAGCGCGAGGCTGGGCGGCAGTTGCGGCAGCCGGGCGCCCAGGCGGGCGAGGGGCGCAGGCAGCGTGAAGTCGGGCAAATGAGCCGGCAGCTTGAAAAGCATTACGTATTCTCCACGAGTTCGAGTCCTGGCTTGCCGTGCCAGAAACCGTTGCAATAGTCGCCGGCAAGCTGAGCCGCCTCGCCGTCCAGGGCGCGGCGGAAGGCGCCCGCAACGTCCGCCAATCCCTGCCATTGCGGGCTGAGGCGAACGATGTCGACGCCCGCGGCGGCGAGCTGCGGGATCTCGCGCAGCAGGTTATAGGTCTTCGCCGACAGCGTCTGGACGCCGTTGAGGACGAGGAACTCCTCGTGCTCGCGCGTCTTCACCAGCATGCCGTCGGGGAACTCGACGCACTTGAACTCGCAGGTGTCCTTCTGCAGGTTGAAGCGCCGCGCCGTGAAGCAGCGCGCCGACCACGCCAGCGGCAGGCGGCCGTAGGCGAAGACCTCGGTCTGCACGCCCGGCGGCTTGCCGGCAAGGACTCCGGCAAGCGTCTCGCGGCCGGCCTCCGGCGGCATCACCCAGCGCGTCGCGCCCATGTCGGCGAGCAGTCCGAGCGTATGGGCGTTGAAGACGTTGAGCGACATGCCGGCGACGAAGGGCAGCTTCTTTTCCGCCAGTATCCGCACCGCGCCCATCTCGTTGGCTTCGACCGCGAACCTGCCGTTGTCGACGAGGCGGCGCAGCGCCTTGAGGTCGGATTCGGATTCGATCAGCGCCTGCGAAGAAAGCACCACTTCCTTGCCGGCGCCGGCGAGCTGCACGGCGACGTCGAGCCAGTCCTCGGCGCGCAGTTCGTGGCGGCGCGAGCAGACGGTTTCGCCGAGGTAGACGAGGTCGAAGGGCAGCGTGGCGACTTCGGCGTAGAAGTCGAGGGTGGCCTGCCGGGGCCAGTAGAAGAGGTTGGGGCCGAGCGAGAGTTTCATTTCCACGGCCGATTGTAAGCACCCAGCGTGTGGGACTGCCCCTCGGAAACCTTGTTGAGTTCCGCCATCCACGCCGCCTTGGGGGTGAAGTGCGCGGCGTCCTTCTGGCACGAATCGATGGCTTCGCGCCACACCTTGGTGACCTGCGCGACGTAGGCGGGGCTGCGCTGGCGGCCTTCGATCTTGATGGCGCGGATGCCCATTGCCATGAGCTGCGGCAGCAGTTCCAGCGTGTTGAGGCTGGTCGGCTCCTCGATGGCATAGTAGGTCGCGTCCTCGACTTCGAAGCGGCCCTTGCACAGCGTCGGGTAGCCGGCGCGCTCGCCGTCGGCGAAGCGGTCGATGAGGATGCCGGCGAGGCGCGTTTCCATGCCTTGCGGCGTCTGCTCCCAGCGCACCGCCTTGCCGGGCGAGCAGGCGCCGTTGCAGTTGGGCGAGGTGCCGGTGGCGTAGGCGGAGAGCGCGCAGCGGCCTTCGACCATTACGCACAGGCCGCCGAAGCCGAAGACCTCGATCTCGACGGGCGTGTTCTTCACCACCTGCTCGACCTGCGCCAGCGACAGCACGCGCGGCAGCACGGCACGCTGGATGCCGTAGCGCTCGCGGTAGAAATTGATCGCTTCGTAGCTGGTGGCCGAGCCCTGCACCGACAGATGCAGCCGCAGGTCCGGATGGGCGCGGCGCGCGTAGTCCATGAGGCCGATGTCGGCGAGGATGACGGCGTCGACGCCGAAGTCGGCGGCCTTGTCGACGGCGGCTGTCCAGCGCGCCCAATTCTCGGTCTGCGGATAGGTGTTGAGCGCGATCAGGACTTTCGCGCGGCGCTCGTGGGCGTAGCGGATGCCTTCGCGCAGCGTGTTGTCGTCGAAGTTGAGGCCGTTGAAGTTGCGGGCGTTGGTGTCGTCCTTGAAGCCGGCATAGACGCAGTCGGCGCCGTTGTCGATGGCGGCCTTCAAGGCCGGCAGGCCGCCGGCCGGGCAGACGAGTTCGATGGGAGCGGGATTGGACATGGATCGAGCGGCGAAAAGTGAGCAGGCGACTATATTAACGCGCCGCCGGCGCCGGATTGACGCAGATCAAGCGGAAAGGACGCCGCGACTGCCTCAGCCCATCTGTTTTTCGATGCTCTCGAAGAGCTTGTCGTAGATGTCGATGAGCGCCTCGCGGTCCTCGCTGCCCTTGACCCAGTGGCGGGCGCCGGCAATCGTCAAGGCCTTCTGCTCCAGTTCGGACAGGCTCTTGACCTCGACCTGCCTGCCGTAAAGGATGGACGTCACATCGGTGCGGGCCCGTTGCGCGAAGGCCACCAGGCGCATCGACGATTCCATCGCCCGCACGCCTATGCCGATGGACGACGCCAGCGTGCCGACGACCGCAGCCGAGCCTGCCGACGCCGACAGGCGCTGGCGGAATTCGTCGGCCGTGTCGCGCGCCACGGACATCGAGGCGCCGAGTCCTTCCATCTGGTCCAGCACGCCGCGCATGGCGTCGGTCATCGCGGCGATGGCGGCGGCGATCTCCTCGGCGGCCTTTTGCGACTGGTCGGCGAGCTTGCGCACCTCGTCGGCCACCACGGCGAAGCCGCGCCCGGCTTCGCCGGCCCGCGCCGCCTCGATCGCGGCGTTGAGGGCGAGCAGGTTGGTCTGCTTGGCGATGACGTCGATGTGGCCCGTCAGGCTCTTGATCATCTCGGCCTTGGTGCTGAGGTCGCTCAAGGCGTGGCTGCCGCTCTCGGCAGCGGCCATCGCCTTGCCCAGCGCGCCGGACATGCCGTCGGCGGCGCCGGACATGGCTTCCGCCGTTTGCGCGTACTCGGTCGACAGCGCTTCCGATTGCGCCGACTTGCCGGCGACCTCGCCCAGCGAACTGCCGACGTGCTCGATGGCCATCGACAGGCCGCGTTCCGAGCGCAGGAAGATGCGCGACAGCAGCGCCTCGCGGGCCACCGATTCCTGCGCGCTGTTGAGTTGGTCGATCATGGCCTGGATGCGCACCAGCACGTCCTTGAATGTGCCGTGCAAGCCGGTGGTCTGCAGCCGCCGCCAGACATGGCCGTCGGAGACGCCCTGCATGCCGCCGAGGATTTCGCGGAAGGCCGTCTCAGTCTGGTCGAGCACCGAGTTGAGATTGCGGCGGATCGATTCGAGCCGCGCATCGTCGACGCCGCGCGGCAGGCGCGTCACGAGCTCGCCCTCGCGGCCGCGCGCCAGCAGTTGGTCGAGTTCCGTCAGCAGCGCCGAACCGCCGGCGGCGGGGAAAGCCAGCAACAGCATGGCGACGAGCAGCAGCGGCAGCGCCGCCC
>DAIEEM010000187.1 GCA_027325905.1 Rhodocyclaceae bacterium | reverse complement strand
CACGGCGGTTGCCGCCGCGCCGGCCGCCAAGCCGGCGCCGGCCCCGGCCGCTGCGCCGGCCGCGCGTCCGGCGCTGGCCAATCCGCAAGTCGTCAGCGCCGACGCCATCGTCGCCGAGCGCACCGAGCAGCGCGTGCCGATGTCGCGCCTGCGTGCCCGCGTCGCCGAGCGCCTGGTGCAGTCGCAATCGACCAACGCCATCCTCACCACCTTCAACGAGGTGAACATGGGGCCGGTGATCGAGCTGCGCAACAAGTACAAGGACAAGTTCGAGAAGGAGCACGGCGTCAAGCTCGGCTTCATGTCCTTCTTCGTCAAGGCGGCCGTCGCCGCGCTGAAAAAGTACCCGGTCATCAACGCCTCGGTGGACGGCAACGACATCGTCTATCACGGCTATTTCGACATCGGCATCGCCGTAGGCAGCCCGCGCGGCCTGGTCGTGCCGATCCTGCGCGACGCCGACCAGATGAGCCTCGCCCAGATCGAAAAGAAGATCGCCGAATTCGGCCAGAAGGCCAAGGACGGCAAGCTGTCGCTCGAAGAACTCACCGGCGGCACCTTCTCGATATCCAACGGCGGCATCTTCGGTTCCATGTTGTCGACGCCGATCATCAACCCGCCGCAGTCGGCGATTCTCGGCATCCACGCCACCAAGGAGCGCCCGGTGGTGGAGAACGGCCAGATCGTCATCCGCCCGATCAACTACCTCGCCATGTCCTACGACCACCGCATCATCGACGGCCGCGAAGCGGTGCTCGGCCTGGTGACGATGAAGGAAGCGCTGGAAGACCCGGCGCGTCTGCTGCTCGACATCTAAGGGAGCGGCGAAATGGCGAACAAGCAATTCGACGTCGTCGTCATCGGCGGCGGTCCCGGCGGCTACATCGCGGCGATTCGCGCCGCACAACTGGGCTTCAGCACGGCCTGCGTGGAATTCGAAGCCTTTGCCGATCCCAAGGGCGAGGTGCGCCTCGGCGGCACCTGCCTCAACGTCGGCTGCATCCCGTCGAAGGCGCTGCTGCGTTCATCGGAACTCTACGACGAGGCCAATCATGCCTTCGTCATGCATGGGATTTCGGCCGACGGCGTCAAGATGGACGTCGGCACCATGATCCGCCGCAAGGACAACATCGTCACGCAACTGACTTCCGGCATCAAGGGCCTGTTCAAGAAAAACAAGGTGACGCTGCTGGCCGGCCGCGGCAGTTTCGCCGGGCGCGAGAACGAACTCTGGCAGGTCCAGGTGACGGCCAAGGACGGCGGCAGCGAGGTCGTCGACGCCAAGCACGTCATCGTCGCCACCGGCTCCAGTCCGCGCCATCTCGACGGCATTCCGGTGGACAACGCGGTGATCTGCGACAACGTCGGCGCGCTGGCCTTCGACTCCGTGCCCAAGCGTCTCGGCGTCATCGGCGCCGGCGTCATCGGCCTCGAACTCGGTTCGGTGTGGAAGCGCCTCGGTTCGGACGTCACCATCCTCGAGGCGCTGCCTGATTTCCTCGGCGGCGCCGATGCGGCGGTGACCAAGGAGGCATGGAAGGTGTTCACGCAGAAGCAGGGCCTCAAGATCAACCTCGGCGTCAAGATCAACGCGGTCAAGAAAGGCAAGCACGGCGTCGCCATCGAATACGACATGGGCGACGGCGCCTTCACGCTCGAAGTCGACCGCCTGATCGTCTCGGTCGGCCGCGTGCCGAACACCGCCGGCCTCGGCGCCGACAACGTCGGCCTCAAGATCGACGAACGCGGCCGCATCGACGTCAACGACCACTGCCAGACCAACCTCGACAACGTCTGGGCCGTCGGCGACGTCATCCGCGGCCCTATGCTCGCGCACAAGGGCATGGAAGAGGGCGTCATGGTGGCCGAACTGATCGCCGGCCAGGCCGGGCACGTCAATTACGACACCATTCCCTATGTCATCTACACCCATCCCGAGATCGCCTGGGTCGGCAAGACCGAGCAGCAGCTCAAGAACCAGGGCATTGAATACCGCGTCGGCCAGATTCCCTTCCTCGCCAACGGCCGCGCGCTCGGGCAGGGCGACACCATCGGCTTCGTCAAGATGATCGCCTGTGCCAAGACCGACCGCGTGCTCGGCGTGCATGTGATGGGCGCCAATGCCTCCGAGCTGATTGCCGAAGCCGTCGTCGCGATGGAATTCGGTGCCGTGGCGGAAGACATCGCCCGCATCTGCCACGCGCACCCGACGCTGTCCGAGGTCATGCACGAAGCGGCGCTGGCGGTCGACAAGCGAGCGCTGCACTTCTAAAATCGCCTATTCAGTAACCAGGGCGGCGGGGCGGCTCGCCGCCCTTTGTTTCGCCATGATGCCCCACAAGATTCTCAACGTCCCGAAACTCGGCATGATCGAGGGCTTCGAGCGCGCCTTGACCGAGCGCGGCATCGTTGCCGACGAAACCCAGCGCGAAGCCGCCGTGCGCCTGCAGAAGTTCTACGACGATCTGCTCGCCTTCAAGGCGGCGCGGCGCACCAAGCTGCGCAAGCTGCTGGTGTGGCCAGATCTGCCGAAGGGCGTCTGGTTCTGGGGCGGCGTCGGCCGCGGCAAGAGTTTCCTCATGGACTGCTTCTTCACGGCCGTGCCTTACCAACGCAAGCGTCGCGTCCATTTCCATGCCTTCATGCGCGAAGTGCATGAGCGCTTGCAGGCGCACAAGCACGAGGCCGATCCGCTCGCCAAGGTGGCGGCGCAGGTCGCGGCGGAGACGCGGCTGATGTGCTTCGACGAATTTCACGTGTCGGACATCGCCGACGCCATGATCCTCGGCCGCCTGATGGCGGCACTGTTTGACGCCGGCGTATTGTTCTGCATCACCTCGAACTACGCGCCCGACGGGCTCTACCCGAACGGTCTACAGCGCCAGCGCCTGCTGCCGACGATCGCTCTGTTGAACGACAAGCTCGACGTCATCAAGATCGATGCCGGCGTCGATTACCGGCTGCGCGCGCTGGAACAGGCCGACATCTACCACGTGCCGGCGGACGCCGGCGGCGAAGCGTTGCTGAAGCGGACGTTCGCACAGGTCGCCGGTGGCGAAGGCCATGCGCGGCCGATCCGCGTCCTCGACCGCGACGTGCCGGTGATCCACCGCGCGCCAGGCGTTGCCTGGTTCGACTTCGCCACGCTCTGCGGCGGTCCGCGCTCGCAGAACGACTATCTCGTGCTGGCGCACGGTTTCCACACCGTGTTCCTCTCGCACGTACCGAGGATGAGCGCCGAGATGGCCGCGGCAGCACGCCGCTTCACCTGGCTGGTCGACGTCTTCTACGATCACCGCGTCAAGCTCGTCATGACGGCGGAATGTCCGGCGGAGGAACTCTACAACGAAGGTGCGCAGGCGGCGGAATTCCGGCGTACGGTGTCGCGCCTGGCGGAGATGCGTTCGCGCGACTACCTCGCCAGCGCCCACCGCCGCTTCGAGACCCACGCTCAGGGCATTAGCACCGCCGCGCCCTGAAGGCGGCCGGCGCGCAGGTCTGTCAGCGCCTCGTTGGCTTGCGCCAGCGCATAGCGCTTCACCGTCGTCTCGATGCGGGTCGTCGCCGCCAGGGCGAAAAATTCCTCGCCGTCGCGGCGCGTAAGATTGGCGACCGACTGCACGCTGCGCTCGCCCCAAAGGATGGCATAGGGGAAGGCCGGAATGTCGCTCATGTGGATGCCGGCGCAAACCACCTTGCCGCCCTTGCGCACGGCGCGTAGCGCAGCCGGCACCAGCGCGCCGACCGGGGCGAAGATCAGCGCCGCATCGAGCGGCTGCGGCGGCGGCGTCTCCGAATCGCCGGTCCAGCCCGCACCCAGTGCGCGGGCGAAGGCCTGGCTCTGCGCATCGTCGCGCCGCGTCAAGGCGAAGACCTCGCGGCCCTGCGCCACCGCCACCTGGCAGACGATGTGGGCGGCGGCGCCGAAGCCGTAGATGCCGAGCCGGCGCGCCGCGCCGGCCATCGCCAGGGCGCGGTAGCCGATCAGGCCGGCGCACAGCAGCGGCGCCAATTCCGCGGCATCGCCATCATCGGGCAGGGGAAAGCAGTAGCGCGCATCGGCCAGCGTATCCGTCGCGTAGCCGCCGTCGATCTGGTAGCCGGTGAAGCGCGCCGCATCGCACAGGTTCTCGCGTCCGGCACGGCAGGGCTCGCAGCGTCCGCACGTCCATCCCAGCCACGGCACGCCGACGCGCTGGCCGATGCGCAAGACGTCGACGTCGCGGCCGAGTGCGGCGACGCGTCCGACGATCTCGTGGCCGGGCACGATCGGGTAGCGGATGTTCGGCAGTTCGCCATCGAGCAAATGCAAGTCGGTGCGGCACACGCCGCAGGCCTCGACGGCGATATGGAC
>DAIEEM010000102.1 GCA_027325905.1 Rhodocyclaceae bacterium | reverse complement strand
GTGGCGTTCAACTTCATGGTGCAGGAGCCGAGCGAAATCATCGAGTGATCCATCGCCAGGTCGCGGTTCTGCAATTTCTTGAGGTAGCGCAGCATCTCGTGTTCGGTGTGGTAGCGGTTGAACACGGGATGCGACAGGATGGCGTCGTTGCGCCTCAGGTCGCCACCAGGTCCGGCGAGCGGACTGTTGGCGGCGGCCTTGGCGTCGAGGGCGGCGATGTCGCTATCCTTGCCGGTGATGGCTTTGAGCAGCGCTGCAACATCTTCGCGCGTGGTCTTTTCGTCGAGCGAGATGCCGCGCACGTTGGCGGAAACGAGGCGCAGGTTGACGCCGGGGACTTCGGCCGTCGTCTCGACGTGCAGGGTGTCGAAGAAGCATTGTGTGAGCACCTTGACGCCGGCCTGCTTGAGGCCTTCGGCGAGAATGCCGGTCAGGCGGTGGATGCGGCCGGCGATGGTGCGCAGGCCTTGCGGGCCGTGATAGACGGCGTACATGCCGGCCATGTTGGCGAGCAGCACCTGCGAGGTGCAGATGTTGGAGTTGGCCTTCTCGCGGCGGATGTGCTGTTCGCGCGTTTGCAGCGCCATGCGCAGGGCGCGCTTGCCGCGAGCATCGATGGAGACGCCGATGATGCGGCCCGGCACGGAGCGCTTGTGCTCGTCCTTGCAGGCGAAGAATGCCGCGTGGGGACCGCCGAAGCCCATCGGCACGCCGAAGCGCTGCGAGGAACCGAGCGCGATGTCGGCGCCCATGGCGCCGGGGGACTTGAGCAGCACCAGCGCCATGAGGTCGCTGGCGACGGCGGTGACCGCGCCCTTGGCGCGCAAGGCGGCGAGGGTGTCCGTGAGGTCGACGACTTCGCCGCGCTGGTTCGGGTATTGGAGCAGGGCGCCGAAGACGTCGTGCTTGGCGGCATCGGCCGAAGGTGCGACGATCAGTTCGTAGCCGAACAGCCCGGCGCGCGTCTTCACCACGTCGATGGTCTGCGGGAAACAGTCGGCGTCGACGAAGAAGGCGTTGGACTGCGACTTCGAGACGCGCCTGGCCGTCGTCATGGCCTCCGCCGCCGCCGTGGCTTCGTCGAGCAGGGACGCATTCGCCAGTTCCATGCCGGTGAGGTCGATCACCATCTGCTGGTAGTTGAGCAGCGCTTCGAGGCGGCCTTGGGCGATCTCGGCCTGGTAGGGCGTGTAGGCCGTATACCAGCCGGGATTTTCGAGGACGTTGCGCAGGATCACTTTCGGCAGCAGGGTGTCGTAGTAGCCCATGCCGATCAGCGACTTCTTCAACCTATTTTTCGCGGCGATGCCCTTGAGCTTCGCCAGCGCCTCATGCTCGCGTTGCGGGCCTGGCAGCGGCAGCGGTTCGGCGAGGCGGATCGCCGCGGGAACGGTCTGGTCGATCAGTTCGTCGAGGCTGGCGGCGTCGACGGTCGCAAGCATCGCGGCCATGTCGTAGCCGTCGTGGCCGATGTGGCGGGAAATGAACTCGTCGTGCTGCTCGAGCGCGGAGAGCGGCAGATGGGAAGGCATGGCTGCGGTCATGAGGGACTCAGTGTTCTTCGGCGACTTTTTGGTAAGCGGCGGCGTCGAGCAGGGCGTCGAATTCGGCCGGGTTGCTCGGCTTGATCTTGAACAGCCAGGTCGCATAAGCGTCCTGGTTCACGGACTCGGGCGCGTCGACAGCCGGCGTGTTGGCTTCGACGATTTCGCCGGAGACCGGCGCGTAGATGTCGGAGGCGGCCTTCACCGATTCCACCACCGCGCATTCCTGGCCGGCCTTCACCTGGCGGCCGGCTTCCGGCAGTTCGAGGAAGACGATGTCGCCGAGCGCTTCCTGCGCATGGTCGGTGATGCCGACGGTGATCGTGCCGTCGGCGTTGCGGGCGGCCCACTCGTGGGAGGCGGTGTACTTGAGGTTGGCGGGGATGCTCATGGTGGTCTCCTTTAGATCAATGCCTTGCCGTGGCGGGCGAATGTGGGTTTGACGACTTTGGCTTTCAGGCGCTTGTCGCGGATTTCGACTTCGACGGTGTCGCCGACGGCGACGCCGACCGGGATGCGAGCCAGCGCGACGGACCGGTTGAGCGTCGGCGCGAATGATCCGCTGGTGGTTTCGCCATCGCCTTGTGAGGTGAATACCTTTTGGTGGGAGCGCAGGACGCCGCGGTCGAGCAGCAAGAGGCCGACGAACTGGCGCGTCGGCTTCATGGCGGCGAGCGCGCGGCGACCGATGAAGTCGCGGCCGGCGTCCTTCATGTCGACGGTCCAGGCCAGGCCGGATTCGAGCGGGTTCTGGCTTTCGTCCATATCCAGGCCGTAGAGGTTCATGCCGGCTTCGAGGCGCAGCGTGTCGCGGGCGCCCAGGCCGATGGGCTTGACGCCGACATCCTTCAGCTTGTCCCAGACGGCGGCGGCCTGCGCGGCGGGCAGGGTGATCTCGAAGCCGTCCTCGCCGGTGTAGCCGGTGCGGGCGACGAGCCAGCCGTCCCACTCGACGGCCTGGAACGGCTGCAGCAGGATGGTGCGCGCGCGGCCGGCGGGAAACGCCGCCCAGAAGCGCTCGCGGGCGTTGGGGCCCTGCACGGCGATCATCGCCAGTTCGGGGCGGTCGGTCACGGTCACGGCCAGAGCCGCTGCCTGTTCCTTCATCCAGGCCAGGTCCTTCTCGGCGGTGCCGGCATTGACGACGACGCGGTAGCGCTCCGGCGCGAAGAAGTAGACGATGAGGTCGTCGATGACGCCGCCGTCTTCCCGGAGCATGCAGGAATAGAGCGCCTTGCCGGGGATCGCCAGCTTGGCGACGTCGTTGGCGATCAGACGGCGCAGGTAGGCCTGCGCGTCCTTGCCGGCGACGTCGACGGCGCGCATGTGCGAGACGTCGAACATGCCGGCGTCGTTGCGCACCTGGTGGTGCTCCTCGATCTGCGAACCGTAATTGATCGGCATGTCCCAGCCGGCGAAATCGACGATCTTCGCGCCGGCGGCGACGTGGGCCTCGTAAAGCGGCGTGCGTTTTGCCATGTAACCCCCTCAGACATCATGAATTTGCGTCCGCTAGCTCGCGCAGCTTCGCGCGAACGGAAACCGGGCGCATCTCTCCCGAAGTGCGCCCATCTGTCCATGAACCTGAGAGATTACCGGCGAAATCCTGCCGGCTGCCCCGTCGGTGGATGGGCCTCGACGGCGCCCATCGCTCTCCAGAGTTGTCCTGCGTCGTCGGTCCTTTTGCCTGAGCGGTTCCCGGGCGGTTGCGCCTTCGGCGGCGAACTCGTTGAACCGAGTCGCTCTCTCCCGACGATGAGGGCGGATTATGCCTTGAAGTCGGGGGCGGCGTCGACTCTCGACGACGCTTGCCTGCCCGGCGCGCGTCGGCCGGTTGCTGCTATCCTTCCGTCTTCACCAACGGAGGAATGTTTACGCCATGAAAAACATAGTTGCTCTGTGCCTCGTACTTTGCGCCGGCCTCGCCATGGCCGACGAGTCGGCGGCGCCAGCCGCCGCTTCGGCTGCCGTACCGTCCGCGGCGCCGGCGGCTGCTCCGGCGGCCGTCCTGAAAGGCGAAGTCCTGGAAGTCAAGGACGTCGAAAGCTATAGCTACCTGCGGCTCAAGACCAAGGACGGCGAGACCTGGGCCGCCGTGGCCAGGACGCCGCTGAAGAAGGGCGCCGCCGTCACCATCGAGAATCCGATG
>DAIEEM010000129.1 GCA_027325905.1 Rhodocyclaceae bacterium | reverse complement strand
TGCAATCGATGACCGCCAACGCCATCCGCGACGGCTTTGCGCACCTGCGCTCGGACGGCGAAATGCTGCCGCTGGCCGATGCCGCGCGCTGCCGCTCGGAAGCCGACTGGCTGATCGGCATCAACGGCACGCGCGCCATGACCGCCTTCAACTCGAAGGAAGGCGGCTTCTACAAGACGCCGGTCGGGCGCGTGCAGACGCCGACGCTGGCCATCCTGGTCGAACGCGAAACCCGCATCCGCGCCTTCAAGTCGCGCGACTACTGGGAAGTCGAGGCGGAATTCCAGGCCGTAGCGGGCACCTACCGCGGCCGCTGGATTGACGAGAAGTTCAAGAAAGGCGAGGACGAGCACGCCAAGGCCGAACGCCTGTGGGACAAAGCACGGGCCGAAGCCGTCCGCGCCGCTTGCCTGGGCAAGCACGGCACGGTCGAGGAGGAGAGCAAGCCCAAGACCGAACTCTCGCCGCAACTGTTCGACCTCACCTCCTTGCAGCGCGACGCCAACGGCCGCTTCGGCTTTTCCGCGCGCACGACGCTGTCATTGGCGCAGGCGCTCTACGAAAAGCACAAGGTGCTCACCTATCCGCGTACCGACGCACGCTGCCTGCCCGAGGACTACGTTCCGCAAGTCAAGGACACGCTGCAGGCGATGGAAGGCACGGGCTACGAAGGCCTGACGCGCCACATCCTGAAGAACGGCTGGGTGCATCCGAACAAGCGCATTTTCAACAACGCCAAGATCTCCGACCACTTCGCCATCATCCCGACCGGCGTCGAGCCGAAGAACCTCTCGGAAGCCGAGCAGAAGATCTACGATCTCGTCACCAAGCGCTTCCTCGCCGTCTTCTACCCGGCGGCCGAGTACAACGTCACCACGCGCATCACCCGCGTCGAGAAGGAAGCCTTCAAGACCGAAGGCAAGGTGCTGGTCACGGCCGGCTGGCTGGCGGTCTATGGCAAGGCGGTGCAAGGCGACGACGAAAGCCCGAACCTGCCGCCCTTGCAGCCGAAGGAGCGCGTCTGGGCCAACGACGTCGAGGTCAAGGACCACCAGACCAAGCCGCCGGCGCGCTTCAACGAAGCCACGCTGCTGTCGGCGATGGAAGGCGCGGGCAAACTCGTCGAGGACGAGGAGTTGCGCGAAGCCATGTCGGAGCGCGGCCTGGGCACACCGGCGACGCGCGCCGCCACCATCGAAGGCCTGATCGCCGAAGAATACGTGCATCGCAACGGCCGCGAACTGCAGCCGACGGCCAAGGCCTTCTCGCTGCTGTTCGCGCTCGAACAATTGCGCGTCGACGAAATTCGCTCGCCTGAACTCACCGGCGAGTGGGAGTACAAGCTCAGGGAAATGGAGCAGGGGCGCCTGAAGCGCGACGAGTTCATGTCGCACATCACCGAGCAGACGCAGGTGATGGTCGAGCGCATCAAGCACGGCGAGTTCGCCGATCCCGACTTCGGCACACTGAAGACGCCGTGCCCGAAGTGCGGCGGCACCATCCACGAAAACTACAAGCACTTCAAGTGCGACAAGTGCGACTACAAGCTGTGGAAGGTCGTCGCCAGTCGCCAGTGGGAGCCCGAGGAAATGGACGAACTGCTGGCGAAGCGCCAGATCGGCCCGCTCGACGGCTTTCGCAGCAAGATGGGTCGCGGCTTCTCGGCCATCGTCAAGCTCGGCCCCGAGCACACGCCCGAGTTCGACTTCGGCCAGGGCGAAGGCGAGGGCGAGGAGGTCGACTTCAGCGGCCACGAGC
>DAIEEM010000107.1 GCA_027325905.1 Rhodocyclaceae bacterium | reverse complement strand
GGAACCACCGTGCGGTCTTCAAGCAACTCAAGGCACGCGCCGAGGGTTCCGGCCACGGACGGCGGGTGTCCGATTCCCGCAAGTAAAGGCGGAGGGCCGGCGCTTTTTCGGCCCGGGGGGCGTAGGCAGGGTTTCGCGGAGCACTGCTCCGCGCTGCCGAAGCCGGCTTGCTGTGCAAAGCAAGCCGTGGGAGGAGGGAAGCGGACACCCGTCGTCCGTGGCGCACCCACGCCTCCGATTCGCTGGTCCAACGCTGCAGCGCCAAGCGCAATGGAATACTGACATGCGCATCCTCCTCCTCACCCACGGCTACAACAGCCTGACGCAGCGCCTGCACGGCGAACTCGCCGCGCGCGGCCACGAGGTCGCGGTGGAGTTCGACATCGCCGACAGCGTCGCCGAAGAGGCGGTGGATCTGTTTCATCCCGACCTGATCGTGGCGCCCTATCTGCGCCGCGCGATACCCGAATCGATCTGGAGTAAGCATGTCTGTCTCGTCGTGCATCCCGGCATCGTCGGCGATCGCGGGCCGTCGGCGCTCGACTGGGCGATCACGGAAGGCGAGCGCGAATGGGGCGTCACCGTCTTGCAGGCCGAAGCCGAGATGGATGCCGGGCCGATCTGGGCGAGTGCGAGCTTCCTGATGCGGCGCGCCAAGAAGTCCGGCCTCTACCGCAACGAGGTGACCGATGCGGCCTGCCGCACGGCGCTGCAGGCGGTCGAGCGCTACGCGGCCGGCGACCGTGCACCGACGCCGCTGGCCGCGGCTGGCGGGCGCGGGTGTCTGCGTCCGCTGATCAAGCAGGCCGACCGTCGCATCGACTGGCAGCGCGACGACACCGCCACGGTATTGCGCAAGATCGATGCCGGCGACGGCTTTCCCGGCGTCGCCGACGAATTGTTCAACGAACCCTGCCATCTCTTCGACGCCTGGCCCGAAGCGAAACTCACCGGCGCGCCCGGCGCGGTGATCTCGCGGCGCGAGACGGCGCTGGCGCGGGCGACCACGGACGGCGCAGTCTGGATCGGCCACGTCAAGCGTGCGAACGACATCAAGCTGCCGGCGACGCTGGCCTTCCCGGAACAGGCGGCGGCGATCGCCGCGGCGCCGCTGGCCGGTTGGCAGCCCGCCGGCTACGACACCTGGCAGGACATCCGCTACGAGGAAGCCGATGCGGTGGGCTTCCTGCATTTCGAGTTCTACAACGGCGCCATGGGCACGCGCCAATGCGAGCGCCTGCGCGAAGCGTTCGCCTTTGCGGCGACGCGGCCGACGCGCGTGATCGTGCTGATGGGCGGCACGGACTTCTGGTCCAACGGCATTCATCTCAACCTGATCGAGCATGCGGCGAGCCCCGCCGACGAGTCCTGGGCCAATATCAACGCCATCGACGACCTGGCCGAAGCGATCCTGCGCTGCGACTCGCATCTGACGGTCGCGGCCCTGCAGGGCAATGCCGGCGCCGGCGGCTGCTTCCTCGCCCGCGCTGCCGACGTGGTGTGGGCGCGCGACGGCGTGATGCTCAACCCGCACTACAAGAACATGGGCAACCTCTACGGTTCCGAGTTCTGGACTTACCTGCTGCCGCCGCGCGTCGGCGATGAGGGCGCGCAGCGCATCATGCAGAACCGCCAGCCGATGATGGCGGGCGACGCCGTCGCCGGCGGCTTCTACGACGCCTGCCTCGCAGCCGATCCCGCCGCGTTCCGCGTCGACGTCGCGCGGCGCGCCGCCGAACTGGCGCAGGCGGACGATTTCGCCGCGCGCATTGGAGCCAAGGCCGACAAGCGGCGCCGCGACGAAGCCGCCAAGCCGCTCGCCGCCTACCGCGCCGAGGAACTGGCGCAGATGAAGCGCAACTTCTACGGCTTCGATCCGAGCTATCACGTCGCGCGCTGGCACTTCGTCAGGAAGTCGCTGCCGTCGTGGACGCCGCGCCACCTGGCGAAGCACCGCGAACTGGCGCGGCAGGCGGCGGCATGAGCGTCGCCGTGCCCACCGTCCTCGTCGTCGACGACGAAGTGCGCTCGCAGGAGGCGCTGCGGCGCACGCTCGACGAGGAGTTCGTCGTCTTCACCGCCGGTGGCGCCGACGCGGCGCTGCAGGTGATGACGGCCGAGTTCGTGCAGATCATCCTCTGCGACCAGCGCATGCCCGGCACCTCCGGAGTCGAGTTCCTGCGCCAGGTGCGCGCCCAGTGGCCCGACACCATACGCATCATCCTCTCCGGCTACACCGAGACTGCGGACATCATCGCCGGCATCAACGAAGCCGGCATCTGGCAATACCTGCTCAAGCCCTGGCATCCCGAGCAACTGCTGCTGACGCTCAAGGGCGCCGCGGCGCTGTGGCGCCTGCAGCAGGACAACCAGCGCCTGTCCCTCGAATTGCGCGACAATCCGCAACAGATTCAGGCGCGCGTCGCCGCCAAGCGCGTCGCGGCAGCGGCGCGCTCCGGCTTCGATCGCCTGACGCGCGCCGTCGCCAGTCCATTGAATGCCGTATGCGACCAGGCGCTGCGAGTCGCGCCGCACGATCTCGCCATCCTCATCACCGGCGAATCGGGCACCGGCAAGGAACTGCTGGCGCGGGCGATCCACTATGCCAGCAACCGCGCCGAGCGCGCCTTCGTCGTCGAGAACTGCGGCGCGCTACCCGACCAGTTGCTCGAAGCCGAACTTTTCGGCCACAAGCGCGGCGCCTTCACCGGCGCCTACGAGGACCGCATCGGCCTTTTCCAGCAGGCCGACGGCGGCACCATCTTCCTCGACGAAATCGGCGAGACTTCGCCGGCCTTCCAGGTCAAGCTGCTGCGCGCCTTGCAGGAAGGCGAGATCCGCCCGGTCGGCAGCCCGCGCTCGGTGTCGGTGAACGTGCGCGTCATCGCCGCCACCAACCGCAATCTCGAAGACGACATGCGCGCCGGGCGCTTCCGCGAAGACCTCTACTACCGGCTCGCCGGCATGACGCTGCACATGCCGGCGCTGCGCGAGCGGACGATGGACATCGCGCCCATCGCCCAGGGCCTGCTCGAGCGCGCGCAAGCCGGCCAGCGCCGGCGCGTCAAGGGTTTCAGCGCCGAGGCGCTGGCCTGCATCGGCGCCTACCGCTGGCCGGGCAACGTGCGCGAACTGCAGAACGAAATCCAGCGCATGCTGGCGCTCGGCGAGAGCGACTGGCTGGGCGCCGAACTGGTCAGCCCGCGCGTGCTGCGCGCCGCCGCCGCGGACGGACAGGAGCGCGAACTCCAGTTCCTGGCGGGGCTCGACGGCAGCCTCAAGGAACGCATCGAACAGCTCGAAGCGTGCCTCATCAAGGAAGTGCTGGTGCGCCACCGCTGGAACAAGACGCGGGCCGCCGCGGAACTGGGGCTGTCGCGGGTGGGCCTGCGGCAGAAGCTGGCGCGGTACGGAATGGAAAAGTCGTGAAGGTGCTCTGGCTCCAGTCCGGCGGCTGCGGCGGCTGCACGCTGTCCTGGCTCGGCAGCGAGGTCGCGCCGCTGTTCGCGCTGATCAAAGACGCGGGCATCGAGTTGATCTGGCATCCGAGCCTGTCCGAGGCCTGCGCCGAGGAAGCGCTGGCGATCATCGCCGAATGCGCCGGCGGCACGCGCGCCTTCGACGTACTGTGCGTCGAAGGCGCGCTGCTGCGCGGCCCGCAGGGCAGCGGCCGCTACCACCTGATGGCCGGTAGCGGCGCGCCGATGACCGAATGGGTGAAGCTGCTGGCGGACCGGGCCAGGCACGTCGTCGCCGTCGGCAGTTGCTCGGCCTTCGGCGGCGTCGTCTCGGCCGGCAGCAACCCGACCGACGCCTGCGGCCTGCAGTACGAGGCCAACGTTGCCGGCGGCCTGCTGGGGCCGGACTTCCGCGCTGCCGGCGGCCTGCCGGTGATCGACGTCGCCGGTTGTCCGCCGCATCCCGACTGGATCAGCGAGACCCTGATCCAGCTTGCGCGCGGCACGCTGAACCGCGAGGCGCTCGACGAGTTCGGCCGCCCGCGCTTTTTCGCCGACGAACTGGTGCATCACGGCTGCCCGCGCAACGAGT
>DAIEEM010000103.1 GCA_027325905.1 Rhodocyclaceae bacterium | reverse complement strand
TCGAAGCCGCCGGTGTCGACCACCAGGAAGGGTTTTTCTCCGGCGCGGCCGTGGCCGTAATGACGGTCGCGCGTAAGGCCCGGCAGGTCGGCCACCAGCGCGGCGCGCGACTTGGTCATGCGATTGAAGAGCGTGCTCTTGCCGACGTTGGGACGGCCGACGATGGCGATGGTGGGTTTCAATGGGTTCCGCCTTGCGATGACATTGGCAACTTCATGATGCGTAGCGCGCGGCGTGCCGACGGCGCCGCGCCTATTCGACCGTTAGGGCGTAAAGTCCGCCGTTCTGCGTCTGCACCAGGAAGCCGCCCGGGATGCGCTGCGGATCGGCGACGATGGCGCTGCCGTCGGTGCTCAAGCGCGCCGCGAAAGCGCCGTCTTCGCGGCGCAGCAGGTGGACGAAGCCCTCGGCGTCGGCGACGACGACGCGGCTGCCCAGCGCCAGCGGCCGCGACAGGCCGCGCGAGGAAAGCTTGTCCTGCTTCCAGACGCTGCTGCCGCTGTCGCGGTCGAAGGCCAGCACGTTGCCCTTGTCGTCGCTGACGTAGGCATAGCGATCGTCGAGATCGAGGCCGGCGCGACTCGATAATTCCTTGGTCCACATCGGGCCGCCGGATCCGAGGTCGAAGCAGGCGACGCGGCCCTGGAAGGCCGCAGCGCACGCCTGGCGTCCGTTGATGGCCGGGACGCTGGTGATGTCGGCGATACGCTCGAGTTCGGTAGCGCCCTTGGGCAGCGCGACCGCGCCCTCCCATACGGCCGAACCGTTGGCAGTGCTGATGGCAACCAGCTTGCCGCCGGGGAAGCCGGCGAAGACCGTGCGGCTACTGACCAGGACGCCGACGTTGGTGCGCAGGGTCAGGGCCGGCGTATTGCGCTGGTAGATCCAGCGGCGGCGGCCGTCTGCGGCATCGTAGGCGAAAATTCGGGAATCGCCGGAGCGCACCACGACGAGGCCATCGCCGACCGCCGGGGCGGCGAGAATGTCAGAGGAGGCGTATGCCTTCCAGAGTGCCTTGCCGGTCGCGGCGTCGAACGCCAGTACGTCGCCCTTCATCGTGCCGACCACCACCAGCTTGCCGTCGGCGCCGACGCCGCCGGAGATCGGCTGCCCGGCGGAAATGCGCCAAACCTCCCGGCCTTCTTCGAAACGTGCGATCGAGCCGTCCTTGGCGGCGGCAAAAACGGCCTTGTCGACCACCGCCGGAGTGAAGACGAATACGCCAGCATTGCCGATACTCGCCTGCCAGAGCACGCGCAGTTGCGCCGTCGCCTCGATCGGCGCCAGTTCCGCAATCTTGACCTTCGGCTTCGACGAGGAGAAGGGATTGATCTTGTCGACGGCATCGCCGACCGTGGAACAGCCGGCCAGCGCCGCCACCACCACGGCTAGGCGCGCGACAAGAAACACGCCGGACCGCCCAAAGTGTTTCTTTGCCCCCTGGAGGGAGGGCGCCGCGAAGCGGCGGCTTCGGGGGGGAATCACTTTGCGCTCCCGAGCGCGTCGAGCTTGGTCTGGATGACGTCGCGGTAAGGCTGCAACTGCCCGCCCCCGGTCTTCGCCGACTCGTCCATTTTCGCCAGCGCCGCCTCGTATGCGGCCTTCGCTGCGGCCGGCTGGCCCTGGGCGGCCGCGATGTCGCCCCTGAGTTCGGCGTAGCGTGGCGCCAAGGCGGCGGCGGGCTCCGCCGCCAACTGCTTCAGCGCTTCGTCATAGGACTTGTCGTCGAGCAGCAGCGCCGCCAGGCGCAGCCGCGCCACGTCGCGCAGGGCATCGTCCTTGGCGTTCGCCGCGGCCCAGGCCAACTCGGCGCGCGCGGTCTTGGCGTCGCCGCCTTCCTCCTGCACCCGCGCCGACAGCAGCGCCGCCAGGCCAGCGTACGGCGTGACGGCGTACTTGTCGATCAGTTCGCCGGTGACGTCGCGCGCACGCTTGGCGTCCTGGGTGGCCGCCGCCTGCTGCACGGCGCTGAAGAGCACCGACGCGGCGGCTGACTGCCTGCGCTGCCACCAGTTCCAGCCCTGCCAGGCGACGACGACCAGCGCCACCACCGCCGCCGCCGCGGTGACGCGGTTGCCGTGCATCTTCCACCATGTCTTCAGTTCGTCGAGCTGTTCCTGTTCTTCGAGATCATAGGTTGCCATCGTCGTCGTCCCATTCGTAAAGCCATGTGCCGACCGCGTCGGCGAGTTCGTCGAAATCGATGCGGCGCTGCTCCGCCTCATCGCGCAAGTGTTTCAGGCTGACCTGGTTGGCCGCCTCCTCGTCGTCGCCGACGATGGCCGCCAGCAGGGCGCCCGAGGCGTCCGCCTTCTTCATCTGCGACTTGAAGCTGCCGCCGCCGCAGTGGAAATGCACCTTGAGCCCGGCGTCGCGCAGGTGCTCGGCGGCGCGGAAAGCAAGGCTGTCCGCCGCCGCGCCCTGATGCACGACATAGACGTCGGGCACCGGCACTTCATGCCGGTTGCCCTGGTCGCGCCACAGCGCCAGCAGGCGTTCGACGCCCATGGCGAAACCGCAGGCGGGCGCCGGCTTGCCGCCGAGCTGGGCGACCAGCCCGTCGTAGCGGCCGCCGGCGCAAACCGTGCCCTGTGCGCCGAGTTCGTCGGTAACCCACTCGAACACCGTCAGGTTGTAGTAGTCGAGGCCGCGCACCAGGCGCGGGTTGATGCGGCTGGGGATCGCGGCATCGCGCAGCAGCGCCTGCACACCCTCGAAATGCGCGAGCGAAGCGTCGCCGAGAAAGTCGATCAACTTCGGCGCGCCTTCGACGATCTCCTGCATGTGCGGATTCTTGCTGTCGAGAATGCGCAGCGGATTGGTATGCAGCCGGCGCTGGGCGTCGGCGTCGAGCCGGTCGGCGCAGCCGTCCAGGTAGGCGATGAGTTCCTCCCGATGGCGTGCGCGTTCCTCCGGCTGGCCGAGCGAGTTGATCTCGAGGCGGATGCCGGTGAGGCCGAGGTCGTCCCACAGGCGCGCGCACATGACGATCTGTTCGGCGTCGATGTCCGGGCCGGGAAAGCCGAGCGCTTCGACGCCGACCTGGTGGAACTGGCGGTAGCGGCCTTTCTGCGGGCGCTCGTGGCGGAACATCGGCCCCATGTACCAGAGGCGCTTGGGGCCCTCGTACAGGAGATTGTTCTGCAGCACCGCGCGCACGCAGGAGGCCGTGCCTTCGGGGCGCAGCGTCAATTGTTCGCCGTTCAGACTGTCGGTAAAGGAGTACATCTCCTTCTCGACGATGTCGGTGACTTCGCCGATGGCGCGGGCGAACAGCGGCGTCGGTTCGACCATGGGCATGCGGATCGGCCGGTAGCCGTAGGCACGCAGCCAGTCGCGCACCTGTTCCTCGAACTGCTCCCAGAGTTCGGCTTCGTCGGGCAGGATGTCGTTCATCCCGCGGATGGCTTGCAAGATTTGACTCATGTTGCTTTGCGCACGGCGTATCTCCGTGCGACGTAATCGTCGATGATGTTCTTGAATTCGGCAGCGATATTGTCGCCGCGCAATGTCGCGATGCGTTCGCCGTCGGCATACACCGGCGCCACCGGCTCCTCGCCGTTGCCGGGCAGCGAAATGCCGAGGCTGGCATGCTTGCTCTCGCCGGGGCCGTTGACGACGCAGCCCATGACGGCCAGCGTCATGTTCTCGACGCCGACGCGCGCAAGCTGCCACTCGGGCATCCTGTCGCGCACATAAGTCTGGATGTCCTGCGCCAGCTCCTGGAAGGTCGTGCTGGTGGTGCGCCCGCAGCCGGGGCAGGCGGCGACCAGCGGCACGAAGGCGCGTAGCCCCATGGTCTGGAGGATTTCCTGCGCCACGACGACTTCCTTCGTGCGCGCGCCGTTCGGCTCCGGCGTCAAGGATACGCGGATGGTGTCGCCGATGCCTTCCTGCAGCAGTACGGCCATCGCCGCCGTCGACGCGACGATGCCCTTGCTGCCCATACCGGCCTCGGTGAGACCCAGGTGCAGCGGGTAGTCGCAGCGCACGGCGAGGTCGCGATAGACGGCGATCAGGTCCTGCACGCCCGACATCTTGCACGACAGGACGATGGCGTCACCGGGCAGGCCAAGTTCCTCGGCGCGCTGCGCGGATTCGAGCGCCGAGGCGACCATCGCCTCGTGCATGATGCCGCGCGCGTCCTTGGGGACCGCGCGCCTGGCGTTGTCGTCCATGATGCGGGCGAGCAAGGTCTGGTCGAGGCTGCCCCAATTCACGCCGATGCGCACGGGTTTGCCGTGCTTGCAGGCGATGTCTACGATCTGCGCGAATTGCTCGTCGCGGCGCGCGCCCTTGCCGACGTTGCCGGGATTGATGCGCAGCTTGGCCAGCGCTTCGGCGCAGGCCGGCACTTCGGCCAGCAGCTTGTGGCCGTTGAAGTGGAAGTCGCCGACCAGCGGCACGTCGAGGTTCATCGCCGCGAGGCGCTCGCGGATCTGCGGCACCGCCGCCGCCGCTTCGCGCGTGTTGACGGTGACGCGGACGATCTCGGAACCGGCGCGCGCAAGTTCGGCGCATTGCATGGCGGTGGCGAAGACATCGGCGGTATCGGTATTGGTCATCGACTGCACGACAATCGGCGCCGGCGCTGTGTCGCTGGCTGCGCCACCGCCGACGGCGACACCGCCGACCATGACGCGCCGGCTGCCGCGCCGCGGCAACGCGCCAGCCGGTACGGTCGCTCGTTCGGCCATCACTCGAGAGTCAGGCGCGCCACTTCGGCACGGGTGTAGGGCTTGAGGTCGATCTGCCGGTCGTCGTACTGGAGTTCGACCTTGGCGGCATTGCCGATGACGATCTGGAACGGCGGCTTGCCCGATACCGCTTGCCGCGTGCCCGGCGCATTCTCTGCGGAAAAGATGATTTTCTGCGTCGCGTCGGTGACTTCGACCCATGACTTGTCCTGGAAGGCGAAGACGAGCTGGTGCAGGTCGGCCGGCGTGATCGCCTTGGCTGCGGCGGAAACCGCCTGCCCGGCGGCTTCCGCGGCAGGCGCCGGTTCGACGCGAATTTCCGGCGGGCGCAGCGTCGCCGGGGCGTCGCCGCCGGCAGCGACCGCCGGCGCGGAGTTAACCGCCGCCGAATTCACCGGCGTACCGAGATAACGCCAGCCGGCAAACGCTACCGCCACCGCGGCGAGCGCCGCCGAGCCCAGCAGCATCGGCCGCGAGGAGCGGCGTCCGGCGGCTACCGGCGTCGCCGCGACGCCCATGTTCTGCGGTGCCCGCACATCCGGCAGCGCCGCCGGCGTGCGGACGTCGAGCATGGCCACGAGCGGCAGCGGATCGAGCTTCAGGAGCTTGGCGTAGCCGCGGACGAAGCCGCGCTGGAAGGTGGCGCCGGGCGGCAACGCAGCGTAGTCGTCGGCTTCGAGGGCTTCGATCTGGCGCGCGCTGAACTTGAGGGATTGCGCCACCTCGAACACCGTCAGGTTCCTGGCCTCGCGCGCTTCGCGCAGGAAGCGGCCGGGCAACGGCTGCGGCACCTCGGGCACCGGCGTCTCGGCCGCCGCGGCGGCGGCCAAGTCTTCGCGCATCTCGTTCGCTTCGCTGGATTCGTTCACTCGTACTGCCCCTGCATCAGTTTCTGGTACTCTGGAGACCCCTGGAACTTGCGGCGCAACTGCGAAGCATAGCGCGCCTCGCCTTCGCGGTCGCCGATCTTGCGTTCAACCCGCACGGCGAGCCACAGCGATTGGGAATTCGGTTCCATCGCCTTGTGCAAGTCGGCCAAGGAAAGTCGCGCTTCGTCGTAGCGCCCATGGCGGTAATAGATGTCGGAAAGCCAATACAGCGCCTCGACGTTGGCATCGCCGCCTTCGCCGCGCCGCGCCTTCAGGAGGAAGTCCTCCGCCAGCGCGTCGTCGTGCATCTTCAGGTAGCAAATGCCGAGCGCCGTCATCGCCTTCGTCGGCGTCGAATAGAGTGGATTCTTGATGGCGGCCATGAAATGGCTGACCGATTGCTGCGGGCGATCGGTCTGGCAGAGGAACCAGCCGTAGTTGTTGTTGGTTTCGGGATCGTTCGGCGCCAGTTTCAGCGATTTCTGGAACTCCTCGTCGGCGGCTGCGTTTTCCTTCAGGTTCATATGCACGAGCGCGAGAAGATTGTAGGCCGGCGCATAGTCGGGGTCGGCGCTGACGGCGAGATGGGCTTCTTCCTGGGCGATACCGAAACGCCCGCTGCCGAGGTAAAGCGCGCCGAGTTCCGTGTGTATCTTCGCGCGATTCTGGATGCTGCTGGTGGTCGTCTGCTGCGACACCGCTCGCTGCGCGGCGCCATCCTGAACGACCGCCGGGCCGGCGCAGCCGGCGAGCAACAACGACAGCCACAGTGCTATCGACTTCATGCCGTGATCTCCATGGTCTGGCGCGCCAGCGCGATGACCCGCCGCGATTTATCCCGCACCTGGCCGGCAAGTTGGCCGCAGGCCGCGTCGATGTCGTCGCCGCGCGTCTTGCGCACCGTCGCGACGTAGCCGGCAGCGAGGAGGATTTCCTGGAAGCGGCGGATGCGCGCCGGCGCCGAGCGCCTGAAACCGGAATGCGGGAACGGATTGAAGGGAATCAGGTTGAACTTGCACGGCACCTTGCGCACGCGTTGCAGCAGCGCGCGCGCATGGGCATCGCTGTCGTTGACGCCGGCTATCATCACGTACTCGAACGTAATGAAATCGCGCGGCGACTTTTCGAGATAGCGCCGGCAGGCGGCCATCAGTTCGGCCAGCGGGTACTTGCGGTTGAGTGGCACCAGTTCGTCACGCAACGCGTCGTCCGGCGCATGCAGCGACACGGCAAGCGCCACCGGCACGGTGTCGCCGAGACGGTCGATGGCCGGCACGATGCCCGAGGTGGACACCGTCACGCGGCGCCGCGAGAGGCCGTAGGCGTGATCGTCGAGCATCAGGCGCAGCGCCGGTACGACGTTGTCGAAATTCGCCAGCGGCTCGCCCATGCCCATGAGCACGACGTTGCTGATGATGCGGTCGTCCTTGGCCTTGGCGCCAAGCGCGCGGTTCGCCTGCCAAAGCTGGCCGATGATCTCGGCTGTCGTCAGGTTGCGGTTGAAGCCCTGCTTGCCGGTCGAGCAGAAGGCACAATCGAGCGCACAGCCCGCCTGCGTCGAAATGCATAGCGTGCCGCGGTCGTCCTCGGGAATGAATACGGCCTCGACGGCATTGCCGCCGCCGACGTCGAAGAGGAACTTGCGCGTGCCGTCGTCGGAAAGCTTGTCGCTGACGAGCGGCGGCGGCGTCACCGCCGCCGTCGCCTTGAGCTTGTCGCGCAGGCTTTTGGCGATGTCGGTCATGGCGTCGAAATCGTCCTGGCCGAATTGATGCACCCAGTGCAGCACCTGGCGCGCGCGGAAGGGCTTCTCGCCCTGCTGCGCAAACCAGGCCGTCAGGCCTTCGGCATCGAAATCGAGCAGGTTGACCGGCATCGCGATAAGACTCAGCGCCCCGGGAAAACGTTCAGCGCGGGAAAGAAGTAGGCGATCTCTACGGCAGCGGTGTCGGCGCCGTCGGAGCCATGCACGGCGTTGGCGTCGATGCTCTCGGCGAAATCGGCGCGAATGGTGCCCTTGTCGGCCTTCTTCGGATCGGTGGCGCCCATGAGTTCGCGGTTCTTGGCGACGGCGTTCTCGCCTTCGAGCACCTGGATCATCACCGGGCCGGAGGTCATGAACTTGACCAGGTCCTTGAAGAAGGGGCGCTCCTTGTGCACGGCATAGAAGCCGCCCGCTTCGCGTTCCGACAGCCAGGCCATGCGCGAGGCCACGATCTTGAGGCCGTTGGTCTCGAAACGGGAGTAAATCTTGCCGATCACGTTCTTGGCCACGGCATCGGGTTTGATGATCGACAGGGTGCGTTCAACAGCCATCAGAATCTCCAACAAATAGGTTAAATGAAGTTTTTGTAACTTTGTATTTTATCTCAGAAATCAAGGCAGCTCCGAGGTTCCGGGACGAAAAAGGGCCGCTGCGCCGGCCGGCAACTACAGGGTTTCTGGCTACGTCGGCCCGATTGTGGAAAGCCACAACTTTTTTGCGGGCGACGGCCTCACGATAATGGCGGCATACGTATAAAGGCGCAGGAACATATCCAGCGCCAATCTAAGACAGCCGCCTGTGATCGGAGGAGTAAAAAGATAATGAACAAGGTTCTCAATCATCTGGAAGAATGGCTTATCGCCTTTCTGATGGGTGGGGCGACGCTGATCATTTTTGCGTCTGTCGTGCACCGGTACCTGTCTGGACTACCAATTCCGGGCTTTCAGGACTGGCTTCTCAGCCTCAATTTCGGCTGGGCGCAGGAATTGTGCATCATCATGTTCGTGTGGATGTGCAAGTTTGGCGCCGCCTATGGAGTGCGTACCGGCATCCACGTCGGTGTCGACGTGCTGATCAACCAGATGACAGACAAGACGCGCGGCAAGTTCGTCATCTTCGGACTTTTAGCGGGGGCGTTGTTTACCTGTACCGTCGCCGTGCTCGGCGGCAATTTCGTCTGGGAGAACGGCGCCCATTACGCCTTCCTGCAATTGTTTGGCCAACCCACCGGCAACATCCCGGAAGGTCCGACGACCCCCGACCTCGAATGGCCGACGTGGGCAGTCTATAGCGCCGTCCCGCTCGGCTCGTCGCTGATGTGCTTCCGCTTCCTCCAGGTGGCGTGGTCCTTCATACGAACCGGCGAATTGCCGAATCACGATCATGGTCACGTCGAAGGCATCGAAGCCGGCGGCGAGTTGGCGGTCGACGCCAACGCCTTCGCCCTCGACGACAATCTGCACGTACATGATTTGACGCATCGTCAGGACGGTGGCAGAAATCAGGAAGGGGAAGGGAAATGAGCGCGGCAATTATCTTCGGAGTGCTGCTGGCGCTCATGTTGACCGGGATGCCGATTTCCATTTCGCTCGGTCTTACCGTTCTCACCTTCCTATTCACCATGACCCAGGTGCCGCTCGAATCGGTGGCCTTGAAGCTGTTCACCGGCATCGAGAACTTCGAGATCATGGCGATCCCGTTTTTTATCCTGGCAGGGAACTTCCTTACCCACGGCGGTGTGGCGCGGCGGATGATCAATTTCGCGGTGTCGATGGTCGGCCACTGGTACGGCGGCCTGGCGCTGTCAGGGGTAGTTGCCTGCGCGCTCTTCGCAGCGGTATGCGGTTCCAGCGTCGCCACCGTGGTCGCCATCGGTTCGGTGATTCTGCCGGAAATGGTGCGGCAAGGCTTCCCGATGAAATTCGGTGCCGGCGTTGTCGCTACCGCTGGTTCGCTCGGCATCCTGATGCTACCGTCGGTGGTCAAGGTTGTTTACTCGGTGTCCACCAATACTTCGATAGGGGCATTGTTCGTTGCCGGCGTGGTACCAGGCCTGTTGCTCGCATTCATACTGGGCTTCGTCACATGGTATCGCGCCCGCAAATTCAACTATCCGCGCCAACCCAAGGCGACCTGGGCCCAACGCTTCAAGGCCTTCCGCGAATCCGCCTGGGGGCTGGTAATGGTCGTGGTGGTGATGGGCGGGATCATGTCCGGTATCTTCACACCGACCGAGGCCGCCGCGATGAGCGCGGTGTATGCGTTCTTCGTCGCTGTGTTCGTCTACAAGGACATGGGCCTGAAGGATGTGCCCAAGGTGCTGCTCAACTCGGCCAACATGTCGGCAATGCTGCTCTACATCATCACCAACGCCGTGTTGTTCTCTTTCATTATGACTAACGAGAATATCCCGCAAGCACTGGCCGACTGGCTGCTGGGCGAGGGGCTGGGGGTGGTGCCCTTCCTGTTGGCGGTCAACGTCCTTCTGCTGATCGCTGGAAATTTCATGGAACCGTCGTCGATCGTGCTGATCTTCGCGCCTATCCTGTTCCCGGTGGCGACCAAACTGGGCATCGATCCGGTGCATTTCGGTATCTTGATGATCGTGAACATGGAAATCGGGATGTGTCATCCGCCGGTAGGCCTTAACCTGTACGTCACCTCGACCATAAGCAAGTTGGGAATTACCGACTTAACCGTGTCCGTGTGGCCGTGGCTCGCATCGATGCTGGGGTTCTTGATACTGGTGACTTACTGGCCGGCGCTGACGCTATGGTTCCCGAAGCTGGTGGGTGCGATGTAGCTCCTCTCTCGAACGACCCGAAACCCCGAAAGCGCGCATTGCACCGCCTTCACGAGGCGGAATAGAAAACGCCCGCCGAAGTTTCCTTCGACGGGCGTGCGGCGGATGTTCCGCAGGCCGCTCAGATATTGGGATTAAAGCCTATTTCCTTGTAGATTTCGTGGATCAGATCGGCGCCGATACGCGACTCCATCTTCTGATGCACCGGAATCAATGCCTTCTTGAACGCCATGCGCTCTTCCTTCGTCGGCACGTAGACCACAGTCTTGCCGCTCTTCTTCACCGCCTCCAGGTCGCGCAGGTTTTGCTCTTCGGCAATCTTGTTGGCGTAAGCGGTAGCTTCCTTCATCGCCGTCTCCAACTGGCCGCGCACATCGCTCGGCAGGCCGTCCCAGAACTTCTTGTTGACGATCACCGCATAGCCCAGGTAGCCGTGGTCGGTAAGCGTCAAGTACTTCTGGACTTCATACATCTTCTGCGTATAGAGGTTGGAAATCGGATTCTCGGTGCCGTCGACCACGCCCGTCTGCAAGGCTTGATATACCTCGGAGAAGGCCATTACCTGCGGCAAACCGCCAAGGGCGCGAACTTCCTCTTCCAGCACTTTGGACGACTGAATGCGCAATTTCTTTCCTTTCAGATCGGCAGGCATCCTGATCGGCGTGTTGGCGGAAAACGATTTGAAGCCGTTGTCCCAGAATGCCAGACCATGAATACCCTTGGCATCGAGTTTGTTCAGCAGTTGCTGGCCAACGGGCCCTTGGGTCACTTTATGCAATTCGGCGTAGTTGTCGAACAGGTAGGGCAAGTCGAAGACCTCGAATTCCTTCACGCCCAACGGACCGAACTTCGCCAGCGAAGGCGCCAGCATCTGCACAGCGCCGAGCTGCAGCGCCTCCATCTCTTCTTTGTCCTTGTAGAGCGTGCTGTTGGCATACACCTCGACCTTGACCCGGCCTTTGGTCAACTCCTCGGCCCGCTTCTTAAAGAACTCTGCCGCCAGGCCCTTGGGCGTGTCGTGCGCGACGACGTGGCTGAATTTGATGACGATGGGCTGCTGCGCAAAAGCGGCCAGTGAGAACGTGGCGGCGACTAAGCCGGCCATCAACGTACGAAATCTCATGCGAATTTCCTCCGATGAATTGGCCCACCATGGGCTCTTAATATCTTCCCGGTCTCGGCGCGCCGGCACCATTGTGGATTTCCGCAGCCCCGCCCCGCCCGGCCCGCCCGCGCGTTACCATCGCAGGATGTTGTCTGAAATCGCCATCCCCGCCGGCAAGCCGGCAGCGACATCCAACTGGCTGTGGCTACTGCACCGCCTGGCGTTCGTGCTGTTCATCGCCGTCGTTGGCGCGCTGTTGTGGCTTTATGACCGCGCCGAGAAGGAGGAACGGCACTTAATCCTCATCAACGACGTGCTCTGGCTGGAACAGGATTTGCGTTTCCAACTCACCCACAACGAGGAAATCCTCGGCCAGATTGGCCCGCGGGAGGCTGCGAACGCGGAAAAATTCGAGGCCCATGCTCGCACCCTACTCGCCAACAAGGCGGGCCTGCAACAGATTCTCTGGATTGATGCGGACAACCAGGTACGGCGCGTTTTCCCAGGTTTCCTGGACACTGCGATGGTCGGCGCAGGCGGAAACGCCATACCGACCCCGGCGACGCTACGGCTGGCTCGGTCGCTCGGCAACGCGACCTACAGCCCTGCCTATCCTATCGCCGGCGGCGACTGGCAGTTCGAGGTGCATGTTCCCGTTTTCCGCGGCGGCAAAATCGCCGGGGTGACCGTCGGCATCTACTCGATCCGGCATATCCTGAACGACGCCATTCCCTGGTGGCT
>DAIEEM010000069.1 GCA_027325905.1 Rhodocyclaceae bacterium | reverse complement strand
CCGGATCCTCTTTCACGTCGACGATCAAGTCGTTGAGATACATGATCGCTTCGGGGCGGCCCCACACCGCGAAAATGCGCTTCCCGGCCTGCGGGAAGCGTGCATTGATCATTTTGAAAAGCTCATTGTCTGTCCTTAAGCAGCAACTCGGCTCGAACTCTCTGGTTGGCTGACAAGCGCGGTGGATACAGGGCGCGAGACTACCGTGAAACGCAAGAACCGAACAATAGGCGGCGGGCTTCAGCCGACCCGGTCCTCGCCGAACTGCGTCTGGATGCGCTCGACGTCGGCGCGGTGCTTGACCAGCGCGGCGACGCAATCGCGGTCGAAACGCGTGTCGGCGTTTTCGATCAGGAACTGGAAGGCCTCGTCGACCGGCCACGCCTGCTTGTAAGGCCGACGGCTGGTCAAGGCGTCGAAAACGTCGGCGACGCCGGCGATGCGCGCCTCGATCGGGATGTCGGCGCCCTTGCGTCCGCTCGGATAGCCGCTGCCGTCCATCGTCTCGTGGTGATAGAGCGCGATGTTGCGCAGCACGCCGGAATCCGACGCGCCGTCGAGGCGGAAATTGCTGAGCATGTCGTCGATGATCTCGAAGCCCTTGACGGCATGGGTCTTCATCACCTCGAACTCGGCCGCGGTGAGCTTGCCGGCCTTGAGCAGGATGTCGTCGGGAATCGCGATCTTGCCGATGTCGTGCAGCGGCGAATAAAGGAAGATCTGTTCGACGTCGGCATCGCTGAGGCCGTACTTCGGCGCGATCTCGCGCGCAATGATGCGGGCATAGTGCGCCATACGGTCGAGGTGCGCGCCGGTCTCGAAATCGCGGTGCTGGGCAAGTCCGGTGACGGTGCGCACGGTCGCCATCAAGGCCTTCGGCGTCGCCAGCCCGTCGATCACCAGCAGCGCGAGCAGGTGGCCGAGCAGGTCGAAGAAATGCAGGGACGCCTCGGTGAAGGCGTCCTTCTCGTAGGCGTTGAAGAACAGGAAGCCGAGCAGGTCGCCGTTGTGGAATATGGGCAGCGTGTAGCTGGAACCGAAGCCGCCGCCGCGAATCTGCTGCGAATGCGTCGCCGTGCGGCCATAGAAATCGATGTCGTTGACAACGCGCGGCTGGCCGCGCTCGGCGATTTCCCGCAACGACGCGCTGTCGCCCAGACGGGCCTCGTAGAACGGCAGCGGATTGTCGCCATCGCCCGAGTGGGCGAAAGTCTTCAGCGTATCGGTCGAGGCATCGTAGAGCGCGACCGCGATACGGGCGACGAAAGGCATGTGCTTGCGCACGAAGCCGTGCACGCCGGCCAGCTTGTCGGTGAGCGGCGCGTCCTCGTTGAGCTTGGAGAGCGCGTCTTGGTGAAAATAGAACATTCCTGGCGCCATATCATCTGCGAAACGGAGAATGCGGGAGCGGAAACGAATCCCCGCCCGCGTCGGCGAAAACGCCTTGCCTCGATTGCCCGCTACTATACGGCATGGCCGCCCAGCGCACCGTCGCCGCGACGAAGGCTTTCTGTTTCTCGCCGGTTTGGTTCCCCTGGCCGCGCCCGCCGGCTACGCCTCACGGCTGACGGAACCTGACGATGGCGCGGCCATCGGCCGCGAGATTCGGCGCGGCCTTCCAGGCATGGCCATAGACGACTTCGAAAGTCGCCGGCAGGCGCCCGGCGCGCCGTTGCGTCGCCCAGGCGCGCAGGACGCGGCGCGCCGTGCGGAAATCCATCGCGCCGAGCATCCCGTCGCGCACGCCCAGCAGGCGCTGGTCGCGCAGCAGGCCGCGCGGGCTGGCGTAGGCGAACTCGACCATTTCCATGTCCATCACCGCATCGGCGAAGCCGGCGGCGACCAGCATGTCGCCGAGGTCGTGCATGTCGTGGAAAGCGCGCAGCGCCGGCGCGCCCGCCGCGCGCAGTTCTTTCAGCGTGTCGGGGCCGAGCATCGAGAACATCAGCAGGCCGCCGACTTCCAGCACGCGGTGCAGTTCGCGCAGCGCCGGCAGCGGGTCGTCGAGCCAATGCAGCATCAGGTTCGACCACGCCAGGCCCAGCGCGCCGTCCGCCAGCGGCAGGCGGCGCGCGTCGGCATTGACCAGGCGCGGCGCGCGTCCGGCGATGCGGGAGAACAGCGCCGTGCGCGCCTTCACCGCCGCCAACATCGGCCGGGCGTAATCGACGGCGAGCGGCAACGCGGCCGGGTAGCGGCGCTGCAGTTCGCGGATGCCGTCGCCGGTGGCGCAGCCGACATCGGCGATGCGGCGCGGCGCGATTTTGACGTAGTCGAGGCGTTGCGCCATGCGCCGGCCCGTCTCCCGCGCCAGTACGGCGGCCTCGTCGTAGGAGGCGGCGGCGCGGGAGAAATCCGCCTTCACGGCCGGTCCGGGATCACGCGCCGCGCAGCCCCAGCCGCGCGAACAGCGCCTCGTCGCGGCTGGTTTCGGCGTTGCCGGTAGTCAGCAGCCTGTCGCCGTAGAAGATCGAGTTGGCGCCGGCAAGGAAGCACAGCGCCTGCAGTTCGTCGCTCATCTCCTGGCGGCCCGCCGAGAGCCGCACATAACTTCTCGGCATGCTGATGCGGGCGCAGGCGATGGTGCGCACGAACTCGAAAGGATCGAGCGGCGGCGCATCTTCCAGCGGCGTACCGGGAATGGCGACCAGATGGTTGATCGGCACCGACTCCGGCGGCGGATTCATGCTCGCCAGTTGCGCCAGCAGGCCGGCGCGAATGCGGCGCGACTCGCCCATGCCGATGATGCCGCCGCAGCAGATTTTCATGCCGGCGCCGCGCGCCTTCTCCAGCGTTTCCATGCGGTCGGCATAAGTGTGGGTGCTGACGATCTCGCCGTAGAACTCCTCGGCGGTGTCGAGATTGTGGTTGTAGAAGTCCAGCCCGGCCGCCGCGAGCTTCTCCGCCTGGCCGTCCTTGAGCAGGCCCAGCGTGACGCAGGTCTCCAACTCCAGCGCCTTGACCGAGCGAATCATCTCGAGCACGCGGTCGAGGTCGCGATCCTTCGGCCCGCGCCAGGCCGCGCCCATGCAAAAGCGCGTCGCGCCGCCGGCCTTCGCCGTCTTGGCGGCGGCGAGCACCTGCTCGACCTCGAGCATGGACTCGCGTTCGAGCTTCGCCTCGGCGCGCGCCGATTGCGAACAGTACTTGCAGTCTTCCGAACAGCCTCCCGTCTTCACCGACAGCAACGCCGAGCGCTGGACGGCATTGGCGTCGAAATGCAGCCGATGCGCCTGCTGGGCGCGGAACACCAGGTCGTTGAAGGGCAGCGCGAAGAGGGTCTCGATGTCGGCGGACGTCCACTGGGGCGCAACGGGCGAAACCTGCCCGGCGGGAGTTGCGGCGGAAGCGTGCGGCATAAGGTCGGCAGTCGGTAGAATGGAGGCGCGCATCATCAGGCAAGGAGCCTGGGTTGTCAATTTCGCCTGCGCTGCATAGGGTCATGTCCGTCCTGCTGCCGCAAGACTGCCTGCTTTGCGGCGCGGCCAGCGGCGATACCCTGCTTTGCCCCGCCTGCGCAGCGTCGTTGCCGGCGCTGCCGGCAACGCAGTGCCCCGTTTGCGCGTCGCCGTCGCCGGGCGGCGGCGTCTGCGGCGCCTGCCTCAAGTCCCCACCCGACTTCGACGCCACGTTCGCCGTCTGGCGCTATGCCTTCCCGGTCGACCGCCTGGTCCAGGCGCTCAAGTTCGAACATCGCCTAGCGCTCGCCGGCTTCTTCGCCGCCGCCATGCGCGCCGGCCCACGGCCCGCCGGCGACCTGCTCGTTCCCGTGCCGCTGTCGCCGGCCCGGCTCAAGGAGCGCGGCTTCAACCAGGCCGTCGAAATCGCGCGGCCATTGGCCGGAGCGCTGGGCATCGCGTTAAGTCTCGACGATTGTCGGCGCACGGCGGAAACCGCGCCGCAAACCAGCCTGCCCTGGAAGGAGCGGCGCCGCAACGTCAAGAACGCTTTCGAGTGCCGGGTCGACCTCACCGGCAAGTCCGTCGTCGTCATCGACGACGTCATGACCACCGGCGCGACGCTCGCCGAGTTCGCCCGCACGCTCAAGCGCCACGGCGCCGCCAGGATCACCAACTGGGTGGTGGCGCGAGCCTTGCGGGGCTGAACTACCGCAGGTGCTGTTCAACTGCGGCGGCCAGTACCGGCGGCAGATTGCCGAGTTCCCTCGCCTTGAGGAAAGCATCGCGCGCCTCCTGCGGCTTCTGGTCCTCCTCCAGCAAGAGTCCCAGGCCATACCACCAGCGCGACTCGGCGGGCTTCAGCGCCAGGGCGGCGTGGTAGCGCTCGCCGGCTTCGCGGTAGCGCTTTTGCTTTTGCAGCAGCAAAGCGTCGAAGGCTTGATAGTCGGCGTTCTGATCGGCGTAGCGAGCGTAGCGCGCAAGCGTTTCCGTCGCAGCGTCAAGCTTGCCGTTCTCGAGTTGCAGGCGGGCCAGGGCCATCGCCCAGCCCGTCTGCGCCGGATCGAGCGT
>DAIEEM010000085.1 GCA_027325905.1 Rhodocyclaceae bacterium | reverse complement strand
CGATGGCGACGGCGAGGAAGTCGACTTCAGCGGCCACGAGCCTCTGGGCACCTGCCCGAAGTGCGGCGCCCGCGTCTTCGACCACGGCATGGCCTACGTCTGCGAAAAGGCTGTCGGCGGCGCCAAGACCTGCGACTTCCGCTCCGGCAAGGTCATCCTGCAGCAGGAAGTGTCGCGCGGCGAAATGCAGAAGCTGCTCGAAACCGGCAAAACCAGTCTCCTGAAGGGTTTCGTCTCCAACCGCACGAAGAAGAAGTTCTCCGCTTATCTCACGCGCGGCGCCGACGGCAAGGTCGGCTTCGAGTTCGAGGTGCGCGCGCCGAAGATCCCGAAGGCGGGCGCCAAGGAAACGGCCGCGCCGGCGACGGCACCGGCGGTGGCGGCCGCAGTCAAGAAACCCGCAGCGAAAAAGCCGGCCGTGAAGAAGCCTGCGGCAAAGAAGGCGGCGGCGAAGAAAGCCAAGTAGGGCGCCATGGCGACAGCGCGCCTTGCGCAAGCGCAGGCGGTCCTCGACTTCTGGTTCCTGCCGGCGGATGCGGCGGGCCACAACCGCCCGCGCGGCGAGTGGTTCCGCAAGGACGCGGCCTTCGACAACGCCATCCGCCGGCAATTCGGCGCCCTCGTCGCGGCGGCGCTCGCGGGCCGGCTGCCGAACTGGGGCGACGACACCGAAACCACGCTCGCCCGCATCCTCGTGCTCGACCAGTTCACGCGCAACCTGTTTCGCGACAGCGCCCGTGCCTTCGCCGGCGATGCCGCGGCGCTCGCCCTCGCCGAACGGATGGTCGGCAGCGGCCGCGACAAGAACCTGCCGCCGCTAAAGCGCTGGTTCGCTTTCATGCCCTTCATGCACAGCGAAGCACTGCTCCAACAGGAGCGCTGCGTCGCCTTGTTCGCCGCACTGCGGCGCGAGGCGCAGCAGCCGGCCTTCGATTCCGCCTACGACTATGCGGTGCGACACCGCGACATCGTCGCGCGCTTTGGTCGCTTCCCGCATCGCAATGCCGCACTCGGGCGTTCCTCGACGGCCGAGGAGGAAGCCTTCCTCAGCCAGCCGGGATCTTCGTTTTAGGCGCCTGGAACGCGTTGCCATTCGGCGCATCAAGAGCGATCGGGCCGGCGGGCGGAGCTTGGTACGTAATCGGGCCGGTGGCGCGCGCTAAAGCCAGCTCGGCATCTGCAGTGCAAGCGCCTGCTTCCCGGCCGTCGCAGCGCCGACGAGCGCAAAGCCCAACGGCTTACCGGCGGCGTCCTCGAACAGTGCGCGCACGCCGTCGGCCGTCGCCTCCTCGCGCCACGCGCCCGCCGAGCCTGCCGGCGGCGGGCAGACGACCGTGGGACAGGCGGGGGGTTTCACCACCACCGGCATGGCCGGATAGCTCACCGGCGTCGGCGTTCCCGCCAGCGTCTTCGCCAGGGCGCGCGCCTGCTGCATGATGGGCAGGACGAAGGGCAGCACCAGCCCCTGCACTTCGGCGCAGTCGCCGACGGCGAAGACGTCAGCGTCGGAAGTCGCCAGCAGCCGGTCCACGACGATGCCGCGATTGGTGGCGAGGCCCGCCGTCTTCGCCAGCGCAGTTTCCGGCCGCAGGCCGACGGCCGACAATACCAGGTCGGCTTCGAAGCTGTGGCCCTTGAGGTCGAGCAAGACGTAGGAATTTTCGTGGTGGTCGATGCGGCCGATGCTGGTCTCGAAATGGAAGCGCACGCCCGCTGCCTCGAGTCTGCGGGCAAAGAAGGCCGCCGCACCGGCCGGCAGCAGGCGGCCGAGGGCCTGCGGCGACAGGTCGAAGACCTCGACCTCATGGCCCGCGCCGGCGAGATCGTTGGCGAACTCGCAGCCGATCAGGCCGGCGCCGAGGATCGCGATGCGCCGCTTGCCGGCGAGCCGCTGGCGGAACACGGCGTAGTCGTCGAGATGATTCACCGACAGCACGGCGGCGGCGCCGTTGCCTTCGATCGGCAGGCGGATCGGCTGGGCGCCGATGGCCAGCACGAGCTTGCCGTACTCGATGCGGCCGTCGCCGCCGCGCAGCGCATGCTCGGCCGGCAGCAGCGCGGCGGCGCGAACGTGGTCGACGATCTCGACGCCCAGCTGCGCGGCGATCGCCGCGCGCGGGCTCGCCACCAACTGCGCCGGCGTCTTCTGCCAGGCCAGCGCGTTGGAGAGATTGGGCTTCGAATAGAAGGCGCCCTCGTCGGCCGTGACCATGCGCAGCGGCACCTGCTTGTCGAACTTGCGCAGTTCCCGTGCGACGCCGAAGCCGGCGAGGCCGGCGCCGAGGATGACGATGGGCGCCATGCGTTCAGTCCTCGAGCAGGCTGCGCAACATCCACGCCGTCTTTTCGTGCACCTCGAGCCGCTGCGTCAGCAGGTCTGCCGTCGGCTGATCGTTGGCCTTCTCCACCACCGGGAACAGGCTGCGCGCCGTGCGCGCGGTCGCTTCCTGCGCTTCGACGAGCAG
>DAIEEM010000016.1 GCA_027325905.1 Rhodocyclaceae bacterium | reverse complement strand
GACGACGTAGGGACTGTCGGAAATCTCCACTCCGATATGCGCGATCGGCGAACCGAGCGGGCCCATGGAGAAGGGGATCACGTACATCGTGCGCCCCTTCATCGCACTCCTGAACAGGCCGCTCAGGGTTTCGCGCATTTTCGCCGGCGCTTCCCAGTTGTTGGTGGGTCCGGCGTCTTCCTGCTTCTCGGAACAAATGTAGGTACGGTCTTCGACGCGGGCGACGTCGGACGGATCGGAAAAGGCAAGAAAGGATTTCGGGCGCTTCGCCGGGTTGAGCCGAACCATGGTGCCGGCCGCCACCATCTCTTCGCAGATACGGTCGTATTCTTCCTGCGATCCGTCTGCCCAGGCGATCTTGTCGGGTTGGGTGAGGGCGGCGACTTCGGCAACCCAGGCCTTGAGCCTGGCGTTTCTGACGTAATCCGGAGCTGCGGCCGGGATACTCATCGAAGATCTCCATGAGGGGCGGCGCATTAACAGACACGCTGCCGCCAGTAACGAAAATTATGCCACAATCCCCGCCACGCCCCGCCTGAGGTGGGATCGACGGAGAGAGACCATGGACGAACGAACCCGTTCCGCAGCCCTCGAATATCACCGGCTGCCGAGCCCGGGAAAGATTGCGGTGACGCCAACCAAGGCGCTCACCAATCACGCCGATCTCTCGCTCGCCTACTCGCCCGGCGTTGCCGCCGCCTGCGACGAAATTGTCCGCGATCCGGCGACTGCTTCACTCTATACCTCGCGCGGCAACCTCGTCGCCGTCATCACCAACGGTACGGCCGTGCTGGGCCTGGGCAACATCGGCCCGCTTGCCGGCAAGCCGGTGATGGAAGGCAAGGGCGTGCTGTTCAAGAAATTCGCCGGCATCGACGTCTTCGACATCGAAGTCGATGAGCTCGATCCCGACAAACTCGTCGATATCATCGCCTCGCTGGAGCCGACTTTCGGCGGCATCAATCTTGAAGACATCAAGGCGCCCGAATGCTTCTACGTTGAGGCAAAACTGCGCGAGCGCATGCGGATTCCCGTCTTCCACGACGACCAGCACGGTACCGCGATCATCACCGCCGCGGCGGTGCTGAACGGCCTGCGCGTTGCCGGCAAGGACATCGGCCAGGTCAAACTGGTGTGCTCCGGCGCCGGCGCCGCCGCCATTGCCTGCCTCGATCTGCTGGTCAGCGTCGGCCTCAATCCAAGAAACGTTACCGCCGTCGACAGCAAGGGCGTCATCCACAGCGGCCGCGACGGTCTCGACGCATCCAAGGCCCGCTATGCGCAGGGGACGGCAGCGCGCACGCTGGCCGACGCGATGCCGGGCGCGGACATCTTTCTTGGCCTGTCGGCCAAGGGCGTGTTGAAGCCCGAGATGGTAAAGACCATGGCGCCGACGCCGCTGATCCTGGCGATGGCGAACCCCGATCCGGAAATCCTGCCCGAAGACGCCAAGGCGGCGCGCCCGGACGCCATCATCGGCACCGGCCGTTCCGACTATCCGAATCAGGTCAATAACGTCCTTTGCTTTCCCTTCATGTTTCGCGGCGCACTCGACGTCGGCGCCACCGCCATCAACGAGGCGATGAAGATCGCCGCGGTGAAAGCCATCGCCGACCTGGCCCACGTTGAACAGTCTGAAATCGTCACCGCCGCCTATGGCAAGGAAGAACTGGCTTTCGGTCCCGAGTACCTCATTCCGAAGCCCTTCGATCCGCGCCTGATCCTCAACATCGCCCCGGCGGTGGCGCAGGCGGCAATGGATTCGGGTGTGGCGACGCGGCCGATTGCCGACATGGCGCTCTACCGGCAGCAGTTGAGCGAGTTCGTCTATCACACCGGCTTCGCCATGAAGCCGGTCTTCGCCGCGGCGAAGAAGAAGCCGGCGCGCATCGTCTTTGCCGAAGGCGAGGACGAGCGCGTGCTGCGCGCCGTGCAGACGGTGGTGGACGAAGGACTGGCGCGCCCCATCCTCATCGGCCGACCCGACGTCGTCAATCGCCAGATTGATCGCCATGGCTTGCGCGTGCGTCCCGGCGCGGACTTCGAACTGGTTAATCCCGATTCCGATCCGCGCTACAAGGAACTCTGGCAGGATTATTACGACATCATGTGCCGCAAGGGCATCGGCGTCGAGTACGCCAAGCGCGAACTGCGCCGCCGCACCACCCTGATCGGCGCCATGCTGTTGCGGCACAACCACGCCGAGGGCCTGATTTGCGGCACCTACGGTCGCCACAGTGTGCACTTGCGCTACATCGAGAACGTCATCGGCCGGCGTCCGGGCGTCGATAATTTCTATGCCATGAACATGCTGATGCTGCCGCAGCGTACCGTCTTCATCAGCGACACCTATGTGAATTACGATCCGACGGCGGAGCAGGTGGCGGAAATGACCCTGCTGGCCGCCGAAGAGGTCAAGCGCTTCGGCCTGGTGCCCAAGGTGGCGCTGCTGTCGCATTCGAGCTTCGGCGCCGAGGACACGCCGACGGCGATCAAAATGCGGCGTGCGCTGGAACTGCTGCGGGTGCGCGCTCCCCAGCTCGAGGTCGAGGGCGAGATGCACGGCGATGCGGCGCTGTCCGAGGAAATCCGCAACCAGGTCTTTCCGCCGACGCGTCTCAAGGGACAAGCCAACCTGCTGATCATGCCGACGCTCGACGCCGCCAACATCGCCTTCAACCTGCTGAAGACGTCCGGCAGCGACGGCCTCACCGTCGGCCCGTTGCTGCTCGGCGCGGCGCGCCCGGCGCATATCATGACGCCGACGGCCAGCGTGCGACGCCTCGTCAACGTCACCGCCCTGCTGTCGGTCGAAGTGGCCCAAGCCCAAACCGCCGCCTGACATGCGGGCGAGGCCGAAGACCGCCCTGATCCTCACCGGCGGCGGCGCGCGTGCCGCGTACCAGGTCGGCGTGCTCAAGGCGGTCAAGGAACTGCTGCCCGACGCCCGCGTCAATCCGTTTCCCATTCTCTGCGGCACCTCGGCTGGCGCGCTCAATGCCGCCACCATGGCGGCGTGGGCGGACGATTTCGGCGCCGGCGTTGATTACCTCCACGACATTTGGGCGAACTTCCATGCCGGCGACGTCTATCGCGCCGACGCCGTCGGCATCGGCATCGCCGGCGCGCGCTGGCTGGCGACCCTGGCCTTCGGCTGGATCACCCGCCGCAGTCCGCGCTCGCTCCTCGACAACGCGCCGCTGCGGCGCCTGCTGGAAAGCCGCCTCGACCTGGACCGCATCGAGCGCGCCATCGCGCAACACGCCCTGCATTCCGTCAGCATCACTTGTTCCGGCTATGCGTCGGGGCAAAGCGTGACTTTCTTCCAGGGGCGCGCCGACCTCGAGCCCTGGCGGCGTTCCCAGCGCTTCGGCGCCCACGTCAAGCTGACGGTAGACCACCTGCTGGCGTCCTCGGCGATCCCGTTTGTCTTCCCGGCGGTAAAGTTGCATCGCGAATGGTTCGGCGACGGATCGATGCGCCAGTTGGCGCCGATCTCGCCGGCGATCCACCTCGGCGCCGATCGCGTCCTGGTCATCGGCGCCGGCCGCCTGGGGACGGAGGGGGAAAGGCCGCGCGCCGAGCATTATCCGACGCTGGCGCAGATCGCCGGCCATGCCTTGTCGAGCATCTTCCTCGACAGCCTGTCCGCCGACATCGAGCGCATGATCCGCATCAACCGTACGCTGGCGCTGATTCCGGAAGCGGTACGACGGGAACGGAGCCTGACATTGCGTTCCATCGACGTCCTGCATATCTCGCCGTCGCAGCGTCTCGATTACCTGGCGGCGCGCCACGCCAAAGCCTTACCGTGGCCGGTGCGGATACTGTTGCGCGGCGTCGGCGCCATGAACCGGAAAGGTGGCGCCCTGACGAGTTATCTGCTGTTCGAAAAGTCCTATACCCAGGCGCTGATTGCGCTCGGCTACGACGATACAATGGCGCGGCGCGGCGAAGTCGCCGCGTTCCTGAGGGGCGACGTTACATCGCCCGTTACTTGAGATTTCCTCTCCAATTCCTTAATTTCGCATGGGTTATGCCGATAATAAGCTTGCGAAGTGCCTACCGAATAATGGTAGACTGCGCAGGTCGCACGGGAGAGGAACGATGAATCGAAGCTGGATGGCATTGCTGGTGGCAATGAGCCTGGCGCTGGGACCGGGAACTACTGCGGCGGTAGCGGCCACGACCAAGAAGAAGCCGGTGGCGGCAAGGAAGCACAAGCCGGCGAAGATTCGTCATCACCGTAGCGCGTCGCTCGAAGACGCCAAAGGTCTGCTCGTGCAGTCGAGTTCGGCCCTGGTGCAGGACCAGATCACCGGCACGGCCCTGTTCGAGAAGAACTCCAACACGGTCGTGCCGATCGCCTCCATCAGCAAGCTGATGACGGCAATGGTGGCCCTCGACGCCAAGCCGAACTTGAGCGAAGAATTGACGATCGGCGAGGAAGACGTCGACACCCTCAAGGGCACGCATTCGCGCTTGCGCGTCGGCACCCGCATGACGCGCGAGGAACTGCTGAACCTGGCGTTGATGTCTTCCGAGAACCGCGCCGCAGCTTGCCTGTCGCGCAACTATCCGGGCGGGCGCGAAGCCTTCGTCGCCGCCATGAACCGCAAGTCCCGCGAACTGGGCCTCGCCGACACGCAATTCGCCGACCCGACCGGCCTTACCGCGTCGAACGTTTCGAGTGCCCACGACCTGGCAAAGATGGTCGCCGCCGCTTACGAATATCCGCTGATCCGCGAATTCACCACCGCCAAAGAGCGCGAAGTCACCGTCGCCGGACGGATGCAGACGTTCCGCAACACCAATAGCTTGGTCAAGAGCCCGAATTGGGAGATCGGGCTGTCGAAGACCGGCTATATCAACGAGGCCGGCAAGTGCCTGGTCATGCAAACCTGGATCAACAACAAGCCGACGATCATCGTGTTGCTGGATTCCTGGGGCAAGATGACCCGTATCGGCGACGCCAACCGCATCAAGCGCTGGGTCGAAAGCGCCGGCCTGCCGCAACGTCCGACCGCCGGCTGACAGGGTTCGGCTGCGGGAAGCGGGGGCTGCGGCCCCCGTTTTTCAATTGCCGGGCTTGACGTAGCCGATGGCCGTCGAAATCTCGTCGGCGGTGGCGCGCACGACGGCGGCCCAGTCTGGATTGTGACGTTCCGCAGGGGCCGAAACCGAGAGCCCTGCCACCAGTTCGCCGGTGTCGTCGCGCACCGGCGCGGCGATGCAGCGCAGACCTTGTTCGATTTCCTCGTTGTCGAAGGCGACGCTGTGGCGGCGCACGCGCTCGAGTTCCCTTTCCAGCGCCGCCAGCGTCGTGATCGACGTCGGCGTATAGCTCGGCAGGCCCGTGCGCTTGGCGTACTCCTTGACCTTCTGTGCGCCATCCTCGGCGAGATAGAGTTTGCCGACGGCGGTGACGTGCAGCGGCGCGCGGGCGCCGACTAGGTGCACCACGCGCACCGAGGAACGGCCGCTGGAGGTGCGCTCGACATAGACGATCTCGTCGCCCTGGCGTACGCCGAGGTTGACGCTCTCGCCGATCTTCTGGTGCAGTCGCTGCATCGGCGGCAGGGCCGAGTCGCGGATGTTGATGCGCGACTTGACGACGTTGCCGAGTTCCAGCAGGCGTATGCCCAGCCGGTAGGTGCCGGGATCGGCGCGCTCGACGAAACCGCTGACGGTCATCGCACCGAGGATGCGGTGGGCGGTTGAAGGATGCAGGCCCGTTTCCAGCGCCAGTTGCTTGAGGCTCACCGGATCGTGGTAATACGATAGGACGTCGAGCAGCTTCATCATGCGATCGATGACCTGGATGGGACTCTTGGCTTCGGCGGGCGGGGTGGCTGTGGTCACGTTCGGTCTTTGGGTTATTCGACGACCGGGCTAGTATGCCACATTGCGAAAAATCCCGTTGCCGCGGGATATTACTAAGGCATTATTCGGAGACCTCGCGCATGCGCGTCGCCTACCATGATTCCTGCACTGGGCTGCGCAGCGTTGGCATCAAGGCACAACCGCACGCAAACGCCGCTCCTGATAGCCATTGGCTGGTGCGACGCGGCCCGGTACAATGCGTCATGTAGCGAAAACCACTAGACGAAAGTAGAAGAATCCGCCATTGGGGACCGAATGCTCAGGGAAGCGAAATACCGGCTTAAGCTGTATGTCACCGACCACACCTTGCGTTCGCGCCAGGCCTTGGCGCAATTGCAGCGCCTCTGCGAGGAACAGCTTCCCGATCGCTACGAGCTCGAAGTCGTCGACGTCCTGACCTGCCCGGAAGAAGCCAAGGCGCATCGCATCCTGGCGACCCCCACGGTCGAGAAGGTGTTGCCGCATCCGATCCGGCGCATCATCGGCGACCTGGCCGATATCGACAAGGTGCTGGCCGGCTTGGCCCTGCATCCGCTGAAGCCGGTGAAGGACGAATGAAGGCGCTTGCCTCCGCCCTGCGCTGGATCGAGGACGCGCCCGACGGTATCGTGGTCGTAGACGGCGAAGGTCTGGTCTGCTTCGCCAATCGCGCCAGCGGCGCGCTGTTCGGCTGCGCCACCAGCGAACTGACGGGAAGCAATTTCGGCTTTCCCGTCGCCGCCGGCGAATCCACGGAAATCGAGATTCCGCAGGACGACGGTGGCTGGGGTCTCGCCGAAATGCGCGTCGCCGAGTCCGAATGGTCCGGCGCCGCCGCCTACGTCGCTGTGCTGCGCGACGTCACGCCGACCCTGCGCATGCGCCAGACATTGCAGAAGGAAGGCGAACTGCTCGCCTCGTTGGTGCAATCCCTGCCCGTGGCGCTGGTCGCCCTGGCGCCCGACCACTCGGTGCGGCTGTGGAATCCCGCCGCCGAACGCCTGTTCGGCTGGCGCGCCGAAGAGGTGATGGGCTTGCCTTGTCCGCTGTTGGCGCGCGAGCAATGGGCGGACTTCGAGCGCCTCGCCGGCGATATCGCCGCCGGCCGCAGCGTCGGCGATATCGAAACCGTGCGCCAAAAGAAATCCGGCGATCCGCTCGATGTCAGTCTGCATGTCGCCGCATTGCGCGGCCGCGACGGCCAGCCCGACGGCCTGCTGTGCCTGATGACCGACATCCGCGAACGGCGCCGGTCCGAGCGGCGCCTGCAACTGTCCGACAAGGTATTCCAGAACACTCAGGAAGGCATCGTCGTCACGGACGGCAAAGGCAGCATCATCTCGGTAAATCCTGCGTTCACGGCGGTCACCGGCTACCTGCCGCAGGAAGTCATCGGCAGGAATCCCCGCGTGCTGCAGTCCGGTCGCCACGATGCCGCCTTCTACGGCGCCATGTGGACCGAGCTGGTCGTCACCGGGCAGTGGCAGGGCGAGATCTGGAATCGCCGGCGCAACGGCGAAATCTATCCCGAGTGGCTGCACATCAGCGCCGTGCGTGACGCCGGCGGCGCCGTCGTTTATTACGTCGCGGTGTTTTCCGACATCAGCCTCGTCAAGCAGAACGAGGAGCGGCTGCATCGTCTCGCCCACTTCGACGCCCTCACCGCGCTGCCCAACCGCCTGCTGTTCGCCGACCGCCTCGAGCACGCGATGGTGCAGGCGCAACGCAGCGGCGCCGACGTCGGCCTGCTGTTCCTCGACCTCGACCGCTTCAAGCTGGTCAACGACACGCTCGGCCATCGCGCCGGCGACATGCTGCTGCAGCAGACGGCGCAGCGCATCGTCGGCGCCGTGCGCGCCCAGGACACCGTGGCTCGTCTCGGCGGCGACGAGTTCACCGTCATCCTGCCGGAACTGGCCGGCGCCGCCGGCGCCGCCAATGTCGCCGAGAAGATCATCGAGAGCCTGGCGGCGGCCTTCCGCATCGAAGACCAGGACGTCTTTATCGGCGCCAGCATCGGCATCGCCGTCTATCCGCTGGCCGGCGCGGATGCCGAAACCCTGGTCAAGCATGCCGACATCGCCATGTACCGGGCCAAGGAAGCCGGCCGCAACACCTACCAGTTCTACCGCCCCGGCCATGAAGGTTTGCCGCGCGACGTCTTCGAGCTCGAGCACGGCCTGCGCCATGCCCTGGAGCGCGGCGAGATGCGCCTGGTCTACCAGCCGCAGATCGAGATCGAGACCGGGCGCGTCGTCGCCGTCGAGGCGCTGCTGCGCTGGAACCATCCGACGCGCGGCGACATTCCGCCGGCCGATTTCATTCCGGTGGCGGAAGACTCCGGCCTCATCGCCATCATCGGCGAATGGGTGCTGCGCGAAGCCTGCGCCCAGAACAAGGCCTGGCAGGATTGCGGCCTGGCGCCGGTGCGCGTCGCCGTCAACCTGTCGGTGCGCCAGTTGCGCAACGCGCGCTTCGCCGAGCGGGTGGCCGAGATACTCGACGAAACCCGCCTCGATGCCAAATGGCTGGAAGTCGAACTCACCGAGAGCATGGTCATGCAGTCGGCGAAGGACATGATGGACATCCTCTGGCAACTCAAGTCGATGGGCATCCACCTGTCGATCGACGACTTCGGCACCGGCTACTCGTCGCTGAGCTACCTCAAGCGCCTGCCCGTGGATACGCTCAAGATCGACCGCTCCTTCATCGAGGGGCTCGACACCAACGTCAACGACCAGGCCATCTCGAACGCCATCATCGCCGTGGCGAACAGCCTCAACCTGCGCGTCGTCGCCGAAGGCGTCGAGACCGAAAAGCAGCTTT
>DAIEEM010000004.1 GCA_027325905.1 Rhodocyclaceae bacterium | reverse complement strand
GCGAAGTGCGCCTGCGCGGCGCTGGCGGCGTCGACTGTGACGAAGCCGTCGCCGTTGCCCAGCCCGGCGAGCAGCGCGCGTGCGGCGGCGGCGATGCGCGCGCCTTCGGCGTCGTCGTCGCGGATCGCGGCGAGCGGCACGCCGGCCAGCCCGCGCTCGAGGACGCCGGGATCGGCAAGGCGCGCGCCGGCCCATTGCACGGCGGCGATGAGTTCGGGGGCGCGGACATGGCCGTCGCCGTCGCTGTCGACGAAGGCCAGCGTGCGGGCGTCGAATTCGATGCCCTTGACCGGGCAGGACAGCGCGACCCAGAGCTTCTGGTCGAGCTCGCCGATGGCCAGCAGCTCGGCGGCGGTGTCGAGACTCACCTGGTCGAAGCCGCCGGCGCGGAAGAAGCGCCAGCGCGGGGGAACGGTGTTCATGGCGGATCCCTTGATTCTGCTTGTCGGAACCGCCAATCTTAACGGGTCGGCGGCGCTTTCAGTGAGTCGCGCGGCGCAATCCGTTCATACCCCGTCGGCGACGAAGGGATTGGACTCGCGCTCCTCGCCGAAGGTCGACATCGGCCCGTGGCCGCAGATGAAGCGCACGTCGTCGCCGAGCGGCCAGAGCTTGCCGCGGATCGAATGCATTAGCGCGTCGTAGTCGCCGCGCGGGAAATCGGTGCGGCCGATGGAGCCGGCGAACAGCACGTCGCCGACGAGGGCGAGCTTCGACGGGCGGTGGAAGAAACAGACGTGGCCCGGCGTATGGCCCGGCGTGTGCAGTACTTCGAGTTCGACCTTGCCGACCGCGACGCGGTCGCCGTCTTCGAGCCAGCGGTCGGGTGTGAAGGCGGCGCAGTGCGGGAAACCGAACATGCGGCTCTGGTTCGGCAACTGGTCGATCCAGAAGGCGTCCTCGCGCTGCGGCCCTTCGACCGGGATGGCCAGGCGCGCCGCGAGCTCGGCGGTGCCGCCGGCATGGTCGATGTGGCCGTGGGTGAGCAGGATCTTCTCGAGCGTGACGCCGTACTGCGCGGCGGCCGCGACGATCTCGTTGAGGTCGCCGCCCGGATCGACGACGGCGCCTTTCATGGTCTCCTCGCACCAGAGCAGCGTGCAGTTCTGGGCGAAGGGCGTGACGGGGAGGATGCGGAAATCCATATCGCCTATGAGGTATTTTGGCGCGCCCGAGACGATTCGAACGTCCGACCCCTGCCTTCGGAGGGCAGTACTCTATCCAGCTGAGCTACGGGCGCAATTGCGGCGAGAGGATAGCGCGTTTGACCTTTGCCGTCCATGAATTGGCTATAATCGCGCGCTTCTTCGCGCCGGAATTCCGGCCGTTCGGATCGAGGTAAATTCCATGTTTCGTAGACGTTCCGTATCGCTCGCCCTCGCGGGTGTTTTGACCCTGTCGGGCGCGCTCGCTTTCGGCATGGGCAGCCATCCGCCGGAGGATGAAGCCGCCGTCATCGAGCGCATCAAGCCCGTCGCGCATGTTGAGGTTGCCGGTGCTGCCGGCACGGCCGCCGGCGCGGTCGGCAACCGCAGCGGCGAGGAACTCTTCAAGCAAGTCTGCGTCGCCTGCCACGGCACCGGCCCCGGCGCGGCGAACGTGCCGAATGTGCCGAAGGTCGGCGACAAGGCTGCCTGGGCGCCGCGCATCGGCGTCGGCCTCGACATGCTGGTGAAGTCGGCCAAGGCCGGCAAGAACGCCATGCCCCCCAAGGGCGGTTCGGACGCCACCGACGAGGAACTGGCCCGCGCCATCGCCTACATGGCCAACCAGTCCGGCGCCAATTTCAAGGCGCCGGCGGCGGGCGAGAAGATCGCCGGCAACGAGCGCAGCGGCGAGCAGATCGCCAAGGCGGTGTGCTTCAAGTGCCATGCGACCGGCGAGAAGGGCGCGCCCAAGATCAGCGACAAGGCGGCCTGGGCACAACGCGGCTCCAAGGGTCTCGACGCCCTGGCGACGTCGGTGATCCGCGGCCACGGCAACATGCCGGCGCGCGGCGGCATGGCCGACATGACCGACACCGAAGTAAAAAACGCGATCGCCTACCTGTTCAAGGAAGTCGGTTCCGAAGTCAAGTAATTCCCGGCTGCGGACGATGCGGGGCGGCGCCGTCACGGCGCCGCCCCGTTCTATTTCCTGGCGAGCATTTCCTTGAAGCGGGCAAGCTTGGCGCGGCCGGCTTCCTTGTCCTCGGCACCGGGTTCGCGGTTGCGGCCGGCCATCTTGAGGTCGTCGCCCATTTCGGCGATGAAGCGCGACGGTTCGCGCGCCAGGATTTCGCGGCCCTGCTTGCGCTTCTCGCAGTAGGTGACGTAGAGGCTCATCTGCGCGCGCGTGATGCCGACGTACATGAGCCGCCGCTCCTCATCGATGTTGCCGTGCTCGATCGATTCGCGGTGCGGCAGGATGTCCTCCTCGACGCCGACCAGGAAGACGTGGCGGAACTCGAGGCCCTTGGCGGCGTGCAGCGTGGCGAGCTGCACGGCGTCTTGGCCCTGCTCGTTCTTGTCGAGCATGGTGATCAGCGCCACGGTCTGCGCCAGTTCGAGCAGGTTCTTGTTTTCCTCCTCGCCCTTCTGCGCCAGCCAGGCGACGAAGTCGCGCACGTTGCCCCACCTGGCTTCGGCCGCCGGCGGCTCCAGTGTTTCGAACAGCCAGGACTCGTAGCTGATGGCGCGCAGCAGGTCGGTCAGCACCTGTCCGGCCGGCTCGCGCGCCGCGCGCCATTCCATGCGGTTGATGAAGTCGCAGAATTCCTTGACGGCGGCGAGCTGCTTGGGATTGACGTCGGCCGCGACGCCGGCGGCGAAGGCCGCGGCGAAGAGGCTGATGTGGCGGCGGCCGGCGGCGCGGCCGAGGGTTTCGAGGGTGGTGCCGCCGACGCCGCGCTTAGGGCTAGTGACGGCGCGGATGAAGGCCGGATCGTCGTCGCTGTTGGCGAGCAGGCGCAGGTAGCTCATGACGTCCTTGATCTCGCTGCGGTCGAAGAAGGACTGGCCGCCCGAGAGCACGTAGGGCGCCTTGTGCGCGCGCAACTGCTGCTCGAAGGCTTTGGCCTGGTAGTTGCCGCGGTAGAGGATGGCGTAGTCCTCCCACTTGCCGCGGTGATCGAACTTGTGCGCCAGCAGCTTCGACACCACCCACTCCGCCTCGTGCCCGTCGTCGCGGCAGGCGACGGCCTGGACGGCGTCGCCGTGGCCCTTGTCGGACCAGAGCTGCTTGTCGAACAGCTTGGGGTTGTGGCGGATGACGCTGTTGGCGGCGGCGAGAATGCGCGTCGTCGAGCGGTAGTTCTGCTCCAGCTTGACGACGTGCAGGCGCGGGTAGTCGGCGCGCAGGGCGTGCAGGTTCTCGACGTCGGCGCCGCGCCAGCCGTAGATCGACTGGTCGTCGTCGCCGACCGCCGTGAAGGAAGCGCGCGGCTCGGTGAGCAGGCGCACCAGGCGGTATTGGCAACGGTTGGTGTCCTGGTATTCGTCGACCAGCAGGTGCCAGATGCGGCTGCGCCAGCGCTGCGCCACTTCCTCGTTCGACTCCAGCAACTGCGCCGGCAGGCGGATCAGGTCGTCGAAGTCGACGGCCTGGTAGGCCCTGAGAGTGCGCTCGTAGTCGACGAAGGCGCGCGCCGCCTGGACCTCGAACTCGTCGGCGGCATCTTTGGCCGCCGCCTCGGGGCCGATCAGCGCGTTCTTCCACAGCGAGATGCGGTTCTGGATCAGGCGCACGCGGCCCTTGTCGGCGTCCTTGAGCAGTTCCGCGAACAGCGCGCCGGTGTCGGCGGCGTCGAGGATCGAGAAGCTCGGCTTCAGGCCGGTGTGCTTCGCTTCCTGCCGCAGCAGCCTGGCGCCGAGGGCGTGGAAGGTGCAGACGGTGAGGCCATCGACCGGCCGGCCCTTGAGGAGCCGGGTGGTGCGCTCCTGCATTTCCTTCGCCGCCTTGTTGGTGAAGGTGATCGCCGCGATCTTGTGCGGACTGATGCCGCATTCCTCGACGAGATACGCGATCTTGTGCGTGATGACGCCGGTCTTGCCGCTGCCGGCGCCGGCGAGCACCAGCAACGGGCCGTCGAGATAGCGGATCGCCTCCCGCTGGGCCGGATTGAGCTTGTTCATGGAAAACCGGCGCGCCGGCCGGCCCGTGCTACTTGAGTTTGCCGCGCACCGGCTTGACCTTGGCCTGGTCCTTGATGTCGACCTTGCCGCCCTTGCCGTGGAGGTTGCCGCATTCGCAGTGGGAAACGATGTGCGGCACCGAACTCACCACGTGGGTGCACTCGACGCATTCGTAGTAGATATCGCCGCCGGTAGGCAGCTCCGCACCGGCCGGATGGCTGATGGCTTCAAAGCGGTAGATCTTGCGCAAGTCGATTTTCATGTCCGTCGTTTCCCTTTCGGATGGCTATTCTACTTGAGCAGGCCGAAAACTTTCCGCGCCAGGTTGCCGGTGGCGCCGGGCACGCGCCTGCGGATGGCCTATTCCTCTTCCGCGATCGTCAAGTGAAGCCAATCTTTGTCATTTGGGACGCCTCGACCCGATGCGGCGGCGGGCAAAATGACATGCGACGTTGAGCAGGACGAGGTAAGCAATGGCGCCGATAAAAAACAGAACTCCCGACCCCAAGGCAGATCTGAGCGGTTGGTAAATGAACGCGAATAATGCGGCGCCAATCCCATAGATCACGAGTTCGATAATACGACTCCCGCGTGATGCGCCTGCATGTCGGCGTAATATGACGAACGCACTAGCGGCGCGCACGCCGCGTTCGTAAACCCCATCTCTTGCGCCGCCTTTTCATACATCCCGAAGACGTCGGGATGCACATAGCGCGTCACCGGCAGGTGGTGGCCGGAGGGCGCGAGGTACTGGCCGATGGTCAGCATCTCGACGTCGTGGGCGCGCAGGTCGCGCATGACTTGCAGGATTTCCTCGTCGGTCTCGCCGATGCCGACCATGAGACCGGACTTGGTGGCGACGCCGGCATGGCGGGCCTTGAAGTCCTTCAGCAGCCTGAGCGAGTGCGCGTAGTCGGCGCCGGGGCGCGCCTGCTTGTAGAGGCGCGGCACGGTCTCCAAATTGTGGTTCATGACGTCGGGCAGGAAACCGTCGAAGGCGTCGAGCGCGATCTCCAGGCGGCCGCGGAAGTCGGGCACCAGCACTTCGATGCGGGTGCCGGGCGAGAGGTCGCGCAGGCGGCCGATGCAGGCGGCGAAGTGGGCGGCGCCGCCGTCTTTGAGGTCGTCGCGGTCGACGCTGGTGACGACGACGTACTTGAGCTTGAGGGCGGCGACGGTCTGCGCGAGCTTCTCCGGCTCGTCGGCGTCGGGCGGCAGCGGCTTGCCGTGGCCGACGTCGCAGAACGGGCAGCGCCGCGTGCACAGGTCGCCGAGGATCATGAAAGTGGCGGTGCCCTTGCCGAAGCATTCGCCGATGTTGGGGCAGGTCGCCTCTTCGCAGACGGTGTGAAGCTGGTGGTCGCGCAGGATGGCCTTGACGTCGGCGAACTTCGTCGCGCTCGAGCCGGCCTTGACGCGGATCCAGTCGGGCTTTTTCAGCACGGTCTGCGCCGGCACGATCTTGATGGGGATGCGCGCCGTCTTGGCTTCGCCTTTCTGTTTTTCGCTCATGACGCCAGTGTTCGCAGCAGGTGGCCTTGCAGTCGTTCGGAAACCGTAGGAACGTCCATGATGCCGCAAATTTCGCGCATCTGGGTCACCGGCATGCCCGCGTAGCCGCAGGGGTTGATGGCGGCGAAGGGGGCGAGGTCCATGTCGACGTTGAGCGCGAGGCCGTGGTAGCAGCAGCCGTTCTTGACGCGCAGGCCGAGGGCGCCGATCTTGGCGCCGTCGACATAGACGCCGGGGGCGCCGGCGAGGCGTTCAGCGGCGATGCCGTATTCGGCCAGCAGGTCGATCAACGCCTGCTCCATGCGGCTCACCAGCTCGCGCACGCCGAAGCGGAGGCGGCGCAGGTCGAGCAGCAGGTAGGCGACGATCTGGCCGGGGCCGTGATAGGTGATCTGACCGCCGCGGTCGATCTTGACGACGGGGATGCCGATGTCGCGCAGCAGGTGTTCGGGCTTGCCGGCGAGTCCCAGCGTGAATACCGGCGGGTGCTCGCAGAGCCAGATCTCGTCGGCCGTGGTTTCAGTGCGGGCGGCGTTGAAGTCCTGCATCGCCCGCCAGGTCGGTGCGTAGTCGACGCGGCCGAGCTGGCGCACGACCGGCGTCATCAGAGTACAACCTTGACCAGCGGGTGCGCGGTCAATTCGCGGTAGAGCGCGTCGAGCTGGGCCTTGGAAGTCGCGCGCACGGTGCAGGTCAGCGACAGGTAGTTGCCGCCGCTCGACGCGCGCGTTTCCATCGTCGCGGCGTCGAAGTCGGGAGCGTGGCGCACGACGACGGCGCAGACCGCCTGGGCGAAGCCGTCCGTGGCCGCGCCCATGATCTTGAGTGGGAAGTCGCAGGGGAATTCGAGGAGCGTGGAACTCATTTCAATGCTCCATGACGCTGCGCGTCTTCAGCAACGCATGAAACTGGGATGCGGGCGTTCGAGGTCACTGCGCGCGCCGATGGCAGCAGTGCGCCACGGATGGCGGGTGTCCGCTTCCCTCCATATCCCCCGGGCCGAAAAAGCGCCGGCCCTCCGCCTTTACTTGCGGGAAGCGGACACCCGCCATCCGTGGCCGGAACCCTCGGTGCGTCCCTTGAGCTGCTTGAAGATCGCATGGCGGTTCCGGATCGGGCCGGCGGGGTACTCTGCTGCGCGTAGGTAAAGGAGGAGGAGGCCGCCGCA
>DAIEEM010000359.1 GCA_027325905.1 Rhodocyclaceae bacterium | reverse complement strand
AGCTATCCGCTGCGCCTGCTTGCCGGCGCGCCTTATCCTGTTTTCATACCGGAATGAACATGCGACCGTCCTTCTTCCGCACCCTCCTCGCCGGCCTGCTGCTCGCGCTGGCCGCCTTGCCCACGCTTGCCGCCGCCGCGGCCTGTCCGCGCATCGTCAGCCAGTCGCCCTACATCACCCATGCGCTCGTGTGGATGGGGCTGGCCGATTGCATCGTCGGCGTCAGCCGCTACGACACGCTCGACCGGCCGCAAACCGGCGGTGTCATCGACCCCGACAAGGCCATGATCGACCGGCTGCAACCGCAGCTCATGATCACCTCCGACTGGACCAAGCCAGAGATCTGGCAGGCCGCGGCGCCCAAGGGCGCCGTCGCGCTGCGCGTCGGCGGCTTCCGCGGCATGGCCGACGTCGAAGCCATGTTGCGCGAGATCGGCCACGCCGCGGGCGTCGCCGACATCGACGCCCGCGTAGACCGCTATGCCGCGGATTGGCGCGCGGCGGCGGCCCGGGTCGGCGGTAAGGGGCGGCGCGTGCTGCTGCTGTCGGCCTGCACCGGCGCGCCCCATTCCTTTGGCCGCGGCACCACGCTCTACGAACTCTTCAACGCCGCCGGCTTCGACGTCGTCGCCGATCACGACAGCATCCGCAACTTCCGCGTCGATGGGCCGGCGGCGGAACTGCCGGACTGGCTCGACGCGCGCCATCCAGACCTGATCTTCGCCCTCAAGAACCACCGCGACGAAGCCTGCAACACCACCATCGTGCGGCCCGGCATCGCCATCGTGCCGCTCGACGGCGCGCACTTCATCCATCCCGGTCCCGACCTCCTGATCGGCCTACAGGAATTGCGCGCGGCCATGCAGCCATGACAACCGCACCCAAAGACATCGACGCCATGGCCAGGCATGCCGTGCGCATGGCGCACAAGAAAACCGTCGTCGACCGCCACATCGCCGCTGCCGCCGCCGAGCGCGGCGTCCTGATCGTCAACACCGGCACCGGCAAGGGCAAGTCGTCGGCCGCCTTCGGCTTGGTTGCGCGCGCGCTTGGCCACGGCATGAAAGTCGCCGTCGTCCAGTTCGTCAAGAGCCGCACGGATACGGGCGAGGAGGGCTTTTACCGCCGCTTCCCCAATCAGGTGCGCTGGCACGTGATGGGCGAAGGCTTCACCTGGGAAACCCAGAACGCGGCGCGCGACGCCGCCGCGGCGCAGGCCGCCTGGCGGCAGGCGCTGGCCTATTTGACCGACCCCGGCGTCGGCATGCTGGTGCTCGACGAAATCACCTACGCGTTCAAGTACGGCTGGCTCGACGTCGGTGACGCGATCACGGCATTCGCGGCGCGGCCGCCGATGCAGCACGTCGTCGTCACCGGCCGCGCCGCGCCGCGCGAATTGATCGGAGCCGCCGACACCGTCAGCGAAGTGCGCATGACCAAGCATGCGCTCAAAGCCGGCGTGAAGGCCATGCCGGGCGTGGAGTTCTGATGGCCGCCGTGCCGGCGCTGCTGATCGCCGCGCCTGCCTCGGGCCAGGGCAAAACCAGCATCGTCGCCGGCCTGGCGCGGCTGCACGCGCGGCAAGGCCGGCGCGTGCGCGTGTTCAAGTGCGGCCCCGATTTCATCGATCCCATGATCCATGCCGTCGCCAGCGGCGCACCCTGCGAGAACCTCGACCTCTGGATGTGCGGCGAAGACGACGCGGCCCGGCGTCTCGCGCACGCCGCGCGCGAAGCCGACCTCGTCATCGTCGAAGGCGTCATGGGCTTGTTCGATGGCGAGCCTTCTGCGGCCGACATCGCCGTCCGCTTCGAGCTGCCGGTGCTGGCGGTCATCGACGCATCGGCGATGGCCGCGACCTTCGGCGCCGTCGCCTACGGCCTCGCCCACTACCGGCCGCAGTTGCCGTTCCACGGCGCATTCGCCAACCGCGTGGCGAACGCCGGCCACGCCGACATGCTGCGCACAAGCCTGCCGGCCGATCTCGCCTGGCGCGGCCATTTGCCGCGCGACGAATCGCTGGGCCTGCCGGAACGCCATCTCGGCCTGCTGCTGGCGGCGGAGCTGCCGGACCTCGAGGCGCGCCTCGACCGCATCGCCGACGCGCTTGCCGCCACGCCGCTGGCGGCGCTGCCGCCGGCCGCCGCATTCGCCGACGTCCCGGCGCCGGTCTTGCCGCAAACCCTCGCCGGCCGCCGTATCGCCGTCGCGCGCGACGCTGCTTTCGCCTTCCTCTATCCCGCGAACCTCGAATGCCTCGCGGCGCTCGGCGCGCAACTCGTCTTCTTCTCGCCGCTCGCCGGCGACGCGCTGCCGCAATGCGACGCCGCCTGGCTGACGGGCGGCTATCCCGAACTTCACGCAGCGGCGCTCGCGGCACGCCGCGACCTCTGGGATGCCCTGGCCGCCCACGTCTCGCGCGGCCGCCCGCTGCTTGCCGAATGCGGCGGCATGATGACGCTGTTCGAGACCCTGGTCGACGGGGAAGACGGCGCCCATCGCATGGCCGGCCTGCTGCCGGGAACGGTGCGCATGCAAGCGCGTCTCGCGGCGCTCGGCCATCAGGAAGCGGCGCTGCCCGAAGGCGCGCTGCGCGGCCACACCTTCCACTACTCGCGCAGCGAAACGACGCTGGCGCCGCTCGTCCGCGCGCACGCGCCCGAGGGCCGCACGGGCGAGGCGATCTACCGCCGCGGCCGGCTCACGGCGTCCTACGTGCATTTCTATTTCCCCTCCAATCCCGCCGCGACCGCGCAACTCTTCACGCCATGAATCCCCATCGCTATCCCGACGCCGACATCGCCGCGGTGGCGCGCGCCATCGCCGAGCGCCGCGACATCCGCCACTTCGTCCCCGGCGCGCTGCCGGCAGGACTGCTCGAACGCCTCGTCGTCGCCGCCCACCACGCGCCGTCGGTCGGCTACATGCAGCCCTGGCGCTTCGTGCGCGTTGCCGCCCCCGAGCGCCGCAAGGCCTTGTGGCGCATCGTCGAGGAAGAACGCCATCGCACCGGCGCCGCGCTGTCTTCGCGCAACGCCGAGTTCATGACGCTGAAGATCGAAGGCATCCGCGAGGCCGCCGAAGTGCTGGTGGTTGCGCTGATGCCCGGCCGCGAGGCGCACATCTTCGGCCGCCGCACGCTGCCGGAGATGGATGTCGCCTCCGCCGCCTGCGCGATCGAGAACATGTGGTTGCTGGCGCGCGCCGAAGGCATCGGCCTGGGCTGGGTATCGTTCTTCGATCCGCAGACAGTCGCGCAGTTGCTGGAAATGCCCGAGGGGGCGCGCCCAATCGCCATCCTGTGCCTCGGCCCGGTGGCGGAATTCCCGCCGCAGCCGCTGTTGGAAACCAAGGGCTGGGGCAAGCGCCTGCCGCTCGCCGAGGTGCTGTTCGAGGACCGCTGGCCGCAAGACGCGGGCGCCACGCCGAAAGCCTACTGAGGCGCAAATACGGCCGGAAAATCCCCGCTATCCGCACTCTTCGCCCCCGCCTGCCGGCCTAGACTCGGTGCGTTACGGGAGATTTCCGCTTGGTCGTCACCAACAGCCACCGCACCACCGCCATCGTCGTCAGGAACGCCGGAGGCAAGGTCACGCTCGTTCCCATGAGCAGCGGCAAGCTCGCGGCGGAGACGCTGAGCTTCGCCGACTTCCTTGCCGAATGGCATGAGGTCGATTACGCTCTGCCGAAAGCGCTCGACAATTTCATGCGCCATGCCGCCGAGCAGGGCGCTACGGCGGCAGCGGCGAGAGGGCTGGAGCGCCTGGCCGAACGCGACCGCGCGGTGCCCTGTCTCTTCTAGCGCTTGCTGCGCGCGGTCTCCAGGTGCTTGCACAGTTGTTCCGCACCGTCGAGTACGCGCGGCGTATGGCGCTGGATCAGTTCCGGCGGCACGAAATAGAGGTTGTCCTGCGCCGCGGCCTTCAATGCCGGCCAGCGCCGCCATTCGTCCAGCCATTCCGGGCGCGACTCGCCCATGCCGCTGGCGACGATGACGTCGGGATCGGCGGCGAGCACCGCCTCGACGCTCACCGTCGGCGCCAGCGCCGGCAGGTCGGCGAAGATGTTGGCGCCGCCGCACAGGCGGATGGCGTCGCTGATGATCTGCTTGCCGTTGATGGTCATCAGCGGCTGCTGCCATATCTCGTAGAAAACGTGCAGCGTCGGCCGCTGCGAATAGCGCGCGGCGAGTTGCGCGTAGCGCGCGCGGAACACCGCCGCCGCCGCGTCGGCGACGGCTTCGGTGCCGGCCAGGCGGCCGAGGCTTTGCAGCGCCGCGGCGATGTCGGCGATGCGGTTCGGCTGCGACATGAACACGGGCAAGCCGAGCCTGCGCA
>DAIEEM010000355.1 GCA_027325905.1 Rhodocyclaceae bacterium | reverse complement strand
GGCGGCCGTCGTCCTGGAACAGCGGCACCTTGATGACGTCCAGCACCCGCGGCGAGCCGTCGGCGCGCGGCACGTCTTTCTCCACGCTGGCGCCGCCGTCCTGCCAGGCGGCGCTGTCGGACGCTTGGCACGCCAGCAGCGCCTCGCGGCAGCGCGCGGTCCGCGCGGACAGTTCGGCGTCGGTCTTGCCGCGGAAATCGACGCCTTCGAGATCGAAGAGCTTGATGGCGTTGTCGTTGGCTTCGAGCCAGCGGCCTTCGCCGTCCTTGAACAGGACACTGTCGGGGATGGCGTCGATCAGGGTGCGCAGGTGCGCTCCCGTTTCGGCCAGGCGCTGTTCCAGGCGGCCGCGGCCGATGGCATGGCGGATGGCGCGGACCAGAACGTCGGTGTCGAAGCTGCCCTTGACCAGATAGTCCTGGGCGCCGGATTCGAGGGTTTGCAGCGCGAAACCGGAATCGTCGCGGCCGGTCAGCACGATCAGCGGCGCGGCGCCGGCCGCGGCGTGGCCGGCGCGCACGGTGTCGAGGCCGATCGAATCGGGCAGCGACAGGTCGAGCAACAGCACGTCGGGCGGGGCTTCCTGCAGGTGCTGGCGGGCGGCGGCGAGGCTGGTGACCCAGACGACGTCGAAGCGCACGTCGCGGGCGGCGCGCAAAGCCTGGCGCACGAGATTGGCGTCGCCGGGATCGTCCTCCACCAGCAGCACGCGACAATCGCCGGCGTTCGCCATCTCAGGTTCCAATCGGCAGCGATGGCCGGCGGACGATGAAAAACGGCGGCGCGGCGAAGGCGACCGCGGCCACGGCAAAGTTATGATCGAGCGCATCGTGCATGGTTTCGATGTTACCCGAATCGCCGCGCGCTACGGCCATTTCTCCCTGCGCCGCAGCATTTCCCCGCGGTGCGTCGGCGAAGGTAGAATGCCGCCATGCCCCAGACCATAGGCCGATTCGAGATTCGCCGCGAGCTTGGACGCGGCGCGCAAAGCGTCGTGTATCTCGCATGGGATCCGCAGCTCCAGCGCGAGGTCGCCATCAAGACCATGCATTTCGACAAGGCCGAGGCCGTGCAGAATGCCGCGCTGCTGGCGGAGGCGCGCACGGTCAGCAAGCTGCGGCATCCCAACGTGGTGCCGATTTTCGATGCCGGCGAGGCCGACGGCGACCCCTACCTCGTCTTCGAGTACGTCGAAGGCCGCAGTCTGGCCGATGCGCTGCGGGCCGAGGGCCGCATGCAGGCGGGGCGCGCCGCCGACCTGATGCGCCAGGTGGCCGATGCGCTGGCGCAGGCGCATGCGCTCGGCATCATCCACCGCGACCTCAAGCCCTCCAACATCATTCTCGATGCGCGCGGCACGGCGCGGGTCATGGACTTCGGCATCGCCATGCGCGTCACCGGCGCCGCCGACGTGACGCAGAAAGGCCTGTCCGGCACGCCGTACTACATGGCGCCGGAATACGTGACGCAGCAGGTCGTCAGCGTCAAGAACGACGTCTTCGCCGCCGGCCTCATCCTGCTGGAAATGCTCACCGGCGTGCGCGCGATACAGGGCGCCAGCGTCGAGCAGATACTCTTCAAGGTGGCGTGCGAGCCGCTGACGATAGCCGCGGATGCAGGCGTGGACGAACGCCTCGGCGGCATCATCCTCAAGTGCTGCGCGCTCGATCCCGAGCTGCGCTACCCGTCCGCGGCGCAGGTCAAGGAGGCGCTCGAAGCCTATCTCGGCGCCGGCGCCGAGGCCGCGCCCGCCGCCAGCGAGGAGACCAAGCAGGCGACGCTCGAATTCCTGCTGCGGCGCATGCGCCACAAGACCGATTTTCCGGCGCTGTCGGACTCGGTGTCGGCCATCAACAAGCTCACGGTTTCCGAGAAGGAGAGCATCGACAAGCTCTCCAACACCATCCTCAAGGACTTCGCGCTGACCAACAAGATTCTGCGCCTAGTCAATTCGGCCTTCTACCGGCAAGTCGGCGGCGGCAGCATCAGCACGGTGTCGCGGGCGGTGATCGTGCTCGGCTTCGACGCCGTGCGCAACATCGCCATCACCGTGCTGCTGTTCGAGCACCTGCAGAATAAGGGCAACGCCCGCGAGCTGAAGGAAGGCTTCCTGCGTTCCAACCTCGCCGGCCTGCTCGGCCGCGACGCCAGCAAGAACGTCATGGCGCGCGAAGGCGAGGAAGCCTTCATCTGCTCGATGTTCCACAGCCTCGGCCAACTGCTGGCGCAATTCTATTTTCCCGAGGAAGTCGAAGCGGTCCGCAACCTGATGCAGACCAAGCAGTTGTCCGAGCGCATGGCGTCGGCCCAGGTGCTCGGGCTGTCCTTCGAGGACTTGGGCATCGGTATCGCCAAGTCCTGGGGCTTCCCGCCCTCGATCTTCAAGAGCATGCAGCCATTGCCCGAAGGGCCGGTGCGCAAGCCCGTCACGCACGAGGAAATGCTGCGCGTCGTTTCCGGCTTCTCGAACGAAGTCTGCGACCTGATCGCCTCGTGCACGCCGGAAGACCGCGTCAAGGGCATGCGCAGCGTCACCGACCGCTTCGCCGCCTGCCTGCAGATTTCCGACAAGCAGTTGCAGGCGACCGTCGAGCAGTCGTTCGCCGAGCTCAAGGAACTGGCCTCGATCCTGCGGGTGAACCTCAAGCAGAGCCCGTTCGCGCGCCAGGTGAAGATATTTTCCGGCGCCGTCGAAGAGCCGCCGGCAGAGCCGACGCCGACCGATACGGACTTGGCCGCGCTCGCCGATACGGTGCTCAACTGCGTGCCGATCTATGCCGACGAGGCGGCGGCCGCGAGCGGCGCCGCCAGCGGCGCCGCCGCGCCGGCCGACGACGCGCAGGCGATCCTGTCGGCCGGCATCCAGGACATCAGCAATTCGCTGGTCGAGGACTTCGCCCTCAACGACATCCTGCGCATCATTCTCGAAACCATGTACCGCTCGATGGGTTTCCATCGCGTGCTGCTGTGCCTGAAGGAAGCCAAGACCGGCATGATGGCCGGGCGCTTCGGCTTCGGCCCGGACACCGCCGAGCTGGCGCGGATATTTCGCTTCCCGCTGGCTTACGAGGCGGACGTCTTCCACCTGGCGACGCAGAAGGCCGTCGATATCATCATCACCGACATCGACGACCCCAAGATCGCCGAGCGCATTCCCAAGTGGTATCGGCAGAAGGTCACCGCCAAGACCTTCGTGCTGTTCCCGCTGATGCTGAAGAACAACCCCGTCGCCCTGATCTACTGCGACAAGGACCAGGCCGGCTCCATCGTCATTCCCGAGAAGGAACTGTCGCTGCTGAAGACGCTGCGCAACCAGGCGCTGCTGGCGATCAAGCAGGCGGCCTGAGGGGCGCTTGCCCCGGCGTCCGATCCGGCGCAGTATGAACGTTTGTTATAACGTTCAGCGTTCGGAGAGCGGCCATGCATACCCTTAAACTCGTCCAGATCGGCAATTCCGTCGGCGTCGTCCTGCCCAAGGAAGTGCTCGCGCGCCTGAAACTGGAGAAGGGCGAGACGGTGTTCCTGACCGATACGCCTTACGGGGTGGCGCTGACGCCTTACGATCCCGGCATCGACGAACAGATCGAACTCGGGCGCGAGTTCATGCGCGAGTACAAAGACACGTTTCACACACTGGCGAAATGAACTGGCGCTGGATCGATCGCCAGGCACTGCTGCTGTTGCATGACGAAAGCCTCGCGCAGCACGGCGGGGCCGCCGGGTTGCGGGACCAGGGCTTGCTGGAGTCCGCGCTTGCCCGGCCATTGAATCTGGTCGCCTACGGTCAACCCGACTTCGCCGATCTTGCCGCCGCCTATGGCGTGGGACTGGCGAAG
>DAIEEM010000336.1 GCA_027325905.1 Rhodocyclaceae bacterium | reverse complement strand
GAAGGAAATCCCCTTCACGGCCTTGATGCCGCCGTAGCCGACTTCGAGGTCGTGAACATCGAGCAGCGCCATCAGGCCAGGCTCCCGCCGAGGTAGGCTTCGATCACCTTCGGGTCCTTCTGCACTTCGGCCGGCACGCCCTCGGCGATCTTCTCACCGTAGTCGAGCACGGCGACGCGGTCGCACAGGCCCATGACGAGGCGCACGTCGTGCTCGATCAACAGCACCGTGAGGCCATCGTTGCGCAGGCCGACGATGAGCGCGCGCAGGGCCGCGGTCTCGGTGGCGTTCATGCCGGCGGCCGGCTCGTCGAGCGCCAGCAGCTTCGGTTCAGTCGCCAGCGCGCGGGCGATTTCGAGGCGGCGCTGGTCGCCGTAGGACAGGTGGCGCGCGACGTTGTCGGCACGGTCGCCGATGCCGACGTAATGCAGCAGCTCGAGTGCACGGCGGCGGATGGCGGTTTCCTCGTTGCGCGTGGCGCGGTTGCGCAAGACCGCGCCGATGGCGTTGGCGCGGGTGCGGGCGTGGCGGCCGACCATGACGTTCTCCAGCGCCGTCATGTTGGCGAAGAGGCGGATGTTCTGGAAGGTGCGGGCGATGCCGGCCTGCGTCACTTCGTGCGGGCTGCCCAGGCGCAGCGGCTTGCCGTCGAAGATCACCTCGCCGGCGTCGCGCGTGTAGAGGCCGGTGAGGACGTTGAAGAACGTGGTCTTGCCGGCGCCGTTGGGGCCGATGAGGCCGTAGATCTCGCGCTGCCTGATGATCAGCGAGACTTCCTTCAGCGCGGTGACGCCGCCGAAGCGTTTGCCGACGTTGCGTGCTTCGAGCAGCGTCGTCATTCCTTTTTCGCCGCCAGTTCGCGCCGGTGCCGCGGGTCGGGCCAGAGGCCGGCCGGGCGGTAGAGCATGACGGCGATCAGCGCCACGCCGAAGAGCAGCATGCGCAGGCTCTCGGGGTCGAGCAGCACTTTGCCGAACAGCGCCGTCTGCGCCGGGCCGGCGGCGTTGCGGAAGATTTCCGGCAGGATGGTCAGCAGGGCGCCGCCGAAGATGACGCCGGGAATGTGGCCCATGCCGCCAATCACCACCATGCACAGCACCATCACCGATTCCATCAGACTGAAGCTTTCGGGCGAGACGAATTCCTGGAAGCCGGCGAACAGCCCGCCGGCGACGCCGCCGAAGGAAGCGCCCATGGCGAAGGCCAGCAGCTTGACGTTGCGCGTGTTGATGCCGCAGGCCTTGGCGGCGATCTCGTCCTCGCGGATCGCCACCCAGGCGCGGCCGATGCGCGAATCCTGCAGGCGAATGGTGACGAAGACGATACCCAGCGCCAGGACGACGAACAGGTAGTAGTAGAGATAGATACCGGGAATCGGCACTCCGGCCACCTCGATCGTCTTCGCCAGCGGCTGGCCGGCAACGCCGATCGGGTCGATGCGGGCGATGCCCTGCGGACCGTTGGTGATGTTGATCGGCGCGTTGAGGTTGTTGAGGAAGATACGGATGATCTCGCCGAAACCGAGCGTGACGATGGCGAGGTAGTCGCCGCGCAGGCGCAGCGTCGGCGCGCCGAGCAGCACGCCGAAGAGGCCGGCTATGCCGGCGCCGAGCGGCAGGATGGCCCAGGCCGGCCAGTGCAGGCCGAAGTGCGGCGAGGCCAGCAGCGCGTAGAGGTAGGCGCCGACGGCGTAGAAGGCGATGTAGCCGAGGTCGAGCAGGCCGGCGAAGCCGACGACGATGTTGAGGCCCAGCGCCAGCATGATGTAAAGCGCGGCGAAGTCGAGCACGCGCACCCAGGCGTTGCCGAAGTTCTTGCCAACGACGAAGGGCGCGGCCAGCAGCACGGCGGCGATCAAGACGGTGCCGAGCTGGGCCTTGCTCCTGGCGCTCAGTCTCATGCGCGCTCCGACACCTTCTCGCCCATAAGGCCCGACGGCCGGAAGATGAGCACGACGATCAGCACGAAGAAGGCGAAGACGTCCTGGTAGTTGCTGCCGAGCAGGCTCTGCGTCGGGTCCGCCGCGCACATGTCGCCAAGGCCGGGCAACACGTGCGAAAGCGTGCAGACGTTGGTGGCGTCGCCGATGTAGCCGGCGCCGAGCGCCTCGATGAGGCCGAGCAGCACGCCGCCGAGCATGGCGCCGGCGAGG
>DAIEEM010000334.1 GCA_027325905.1 Rhodocyclaceae bacterium | reverse complement strand
GAGGTGCCGTAGGAGACGATCCGCTGGCCGTTGGCCTCGCGCACCTGTCCGGCCTCGAACGGCTCGATCATGCCGTGCTGCTCCGCCATGCGGCGAATCCACTTGTCCGATTTGATAGTCATCTGCCTGGTGAACCTCCCGGAGTGCCGACCAAAAGCAACGCCCCCTGAGACGGGGGCGTGCGAATTAGAACATAAAGCGGCGTTGGTGTGCGGGGTTGGGGGCTGGGGCGCGATCGGGCCGTCGGGGTGTCCTGCTGCGCTGGTTCTTGGGGCCAAAGGCGTCGGAGCACCGGGGGTGGCGGGTGTCCGATTCCCGAAAGTAAAGGAGGAGGGCCGGCGCTTTTTCGGCCCGGGGGACATGGAGGGAAGCGGACACCCGCCGCCCGTGGTGCGGCGGTGCAGCCAACACGACTCAGGTGTTTTGCGTCAGGTGTTCTGCACGACGATGTTCGGGAACTTCGCGCTCATGTCCTTGGCCCGTTCGGCCAACTTCACGCCGATACGGCGCGCGATGCCGCGGTAGATTTCGGCGGTACGGCCATCCGGGTCGGACGCCACCGTCGGATGGCCGCTGTCCACCTGCTCGCGGATCTTGATGTCGAGCGGCAGGGCGCCCAGCAGTTCGACTTCGTAGTCCTTGGCCATCAGCTCGCCGCCGCCGGAACCGAAGATGTGCTCCTCGTGGCCGCACTTCGAGCAGATGTGGATGCTCATGTTCTCGACGATGCCGAGGATGGGAATGCCCACCTTGTCGAACATCTTGAGGCCCTTCCTGGCGTCCAGCAGCGCGATGTCCTGCGGCGTGGTGACGATGACGGCGCCGGTCACCGGCACCTGCTGGGCGAGCGTCAACTGGATGTCGCCGGTGCCCGGCGGCATGTCGACGATCAGGTAGTCGAGGTCGTGCCAGTTGGTCTCGCCGAGCAGTTGCGTCAAGGCCTGCGTCACCATCGGGCCGCGCCAGACCATCGGCTGTTCGGGATCGATGAGGAAGCCGATCGACATCGCCTGGATGCCGTAGGCCTCCATCGGCTCCAGCGACTTGCCGTCGGCGGACTCGGGACGGCCGGTGATGCCCAGCATCTGCGGCTGCGACGGGCCGTAGATGTCGGCGTCGAGCAGGCCCACCGTGGCGCCTTCGGCGGCCAGCGCCAGCGCCAGGTTGACAGCCGTCGTGGACTTGCCGACGCCGCCCTTGCCCGAGGCCACGGCGACGATGTTCTTGACGCCCGGCACCAGCTTGACGCCGCGTTGCGCGGTGTGGGCGACGATCTTCTGGGAGACGTTGGCGGAGACGTTGCCGACGCCGGGCAGCGCCTTGAGCTTGTCGATCACCGACTGGCGTATGCCTTCGATCTGGCGCTTCGCCGGATAGCCGAGTTCGACATCGACGGCGACGTCGGCGCCGCTGATCTTGATGTTCCTCGCTGCTTTGCCGGCGACGAGATCCTTGCCGGTATTGGGATCGATCACTTCCTTGAGCGCGCTCTGGACTTGCAATTCGGTTAGGGACATGGATGCCTCGGAATCTAGGGATAGGGGAAATCAGGGCCGCCGCGATTATCGCCCGTATGGCGCGGATCGCGTTACCCGACTAATTTTATCGAGATTCTATATTAGATGTTGCTGATTTCCCAAAGGAGCCCGCCGCGGCGGCTGCGAACGCGCATTCCCTTGCCGTACACGGCCGGGAAATGGGATCATTCCGCCTTGCCGCAGCCGCGCGCCCCGAAGAAAGCCCCGTTTCCCCATGACTCGCAAGATACTCGTCACCTCTGCCCTGCCCTACGCCAACGGCGCCATCCACCTCGGCCACCTGGTCGAATACATCCAGACCGACATCTGGGTGCGCTTCCAGAAGATGCGCGGCCACGAATGCTGGTACGTCTGCGCCGACGACACCCACGGCACGCCGATCATGCTGCGCGCCGAGAAGGAAGGCATCGCGCCGGAGGAACTGATCGCCCGGGTGCACCAGGAGCACACGCGCGACTTCGCCGGCTTCCACGTCGCTTTCGACAACTACTACTCGACCCACTCCGCCGAGACGCGCTTCTACTCCGAAGACATCTACAAGAAGCTCCAGGCCGCGGGACTGGTCGAGGTGCGCTCGATCGAGCAGTTCTACGACCCGGTCAAGCAGATGTTCCTGCCCGACCGCTTCATCAAGGGCGAGTGCCCGAAGTGCGGGGCCAAGGACCAGTACGGCGATTCCTGCGAAGCCTGCGGCGCCGCCTACGCACCGACCGAACTCAAGAACCCCTACTCGGCCGTCTCCGGCGCCACGCCGGAATTGCGCTCCTCTGACCACTATTTCTTCAAGCTCTCCGATCCGCGCTGCCAGGCTTTCCTGCGCGCGTGGACGCAGGAGGGCGGACATGTGCCGACCGAGGCCGCCAACAAGCTGCAGGAATGGCTCGGCCATCCCGGCGAGAACAAGCTCACCGACTGGGACATCTCGCGCGACGCGCCCTACTTCGGCTTCGAGATTCCCGGCGCGCCCGGCAAGTATTTCTATGTCTGGCTCGACGCGCCGATCGGCTACATGGGCTCGTTCAAGAACCTCTGCGCCAAGACCGGCATGAACTTCGACGACTGGTGGGGCAAGGATTCCAAGGCCGAACTCTATCACTTCATCGGCAAGGACATCCTCTACTTCCACGCCCTGTTCTGGCCCGCCGAACTCGAGCACGCCGGCTACCGCACGCCCACCGGCGTGCTGCCGCACGGCTTCCTTACCGTCGACGGCGCCAAGATGAGCAAGTCGCGCGGCACCTTCATCACCGCCGAGAGCTACCTCAAGGAAGGGCTCAACACCGAGTGGCTGCGCTACTACTTCGCCGCCAAGCTCAACGGCACGATGGAAGACATCGACCTTAACCTTTCCGACTTCGTCGCACGGGTGAACTCCGACCTCGTCGGCAAGTACATCAACATCGCCAGCCGCTGCGCCGGCTTTCTCGCCAAGTTCTTCGACGGCAAGCTGGTCTTCGACGACGCCAAACCGCTGACCGACGCTGCGGCGGCGAGCGGACTGGCGGTTGCCGGCGACTACGAGGCCCGCAACTTCTCGCAGGCGCTGCGCGAGATCATGGCGCTGGCCGACCGCATCAACGGCGAGATCGCCGTGGCCGAACCATGGAAACTCGCCAAGGACGAAGCGAAGCGCACCGAACTCCACGACATCTGTTCGCGCGCCCTGCACGGCTTCTATGTCCTGTCGATCCTGCTGCGCCCGGTGCTGCCGGCACTGACCTCGCGCGTCGCGCGCGAGTTGTTCGGCATGGAACGCGACTTCACCTGGGCAGACCTCGGCGCGCTGCCGGGCAAGATCAACGCCTACCAGCACCTGATGCAACGCGTCGAAGCGAAACAGATCGACGCTCTGGTCGCCGCCAACATCGAATCGCTGGCGCCGGCACCGGCGCCGACTGCCCATTCGCCACAGCGCCATGCCGAGCACCAACAGCAGGCCGAGACGAAGACGCAGGAAAAGAAGGAGTGGGAAAACTTCATCTCGATCGACGACTTCGCCAAGGTCGACCTGCGCATCGCCCGCATCGCCAATGCTGAACACGTCGAAGGCGCGGCGAAGCTCTTGAAGCTCACGCTCGACCTCGGCGCCGAGACGCGCACCGTCTTCGCCGGCATCAAGTCGGCCTACGATCCGGCGACGCTGGTCGGCCGCCTCACCGTCATGGTCGCCAACCTGGCGCCGCGCAAGATGAAATTCGGCATGAGCGAGGGCATGGTGCTCGCCGCCTCCGACCCGGAGGGCAAGACCGCCGGGCTCTTCCTGCTGTCGCCGGATTCCGGCGCCACGCCGGGCATGCAAGTCAAGTAATGGAAGTCCGCCGCCTGCTGATCGCCGGTTACGTCCAGGGCGTCGGCTACCGCTACAGCATGGTCATGGCGGCGCAGCGCCTCGGCGTCGCCGGCTGGGTGCGCAACCGCCGCGACGGCGTCGTCGAGGCGATGGTCGCCGGCAATGCCGAACAGGTGGCCGCCATGATCGACTGGGCGCGCCACGGCCCGGCCGGCGCCGAGGTCGAACACGTCGCGGTGGAACTCGGCAGCGGGGAATTCCCCGGCTTCGAACAACTGCCTACCGCCTGACGCCAGGCTCCGCAAGCGGGCGCCGTGCCGGACCCCGCCGGCCGTCAGTTGCGCGCCGGGGCGAGATTGAAGCTCTCGACGCCGTCGAATTTCGCCAGTTCGTTTGCCAACGTCATGATAGACGCTGCGGCGGTTTTGTCGATGGCGACGGCGACGAAGCGCCATTCCGGCCTGCCGTTGTCGTAGGCGATGGCGATGCTGCCGCTGGCGACGTTGTAGCCGCGCTCGCGCGCCACGCGCTTGAGCACCTCCCCGTTCGGCGCGAAACCCTGGCGAAAGCGCATGACGATGGCGACCGCCGGATGCGACGGCAGCCAGCCTTCGAGGCGCGACACCCACATCATGCTCGCCGCCGACAGCAACGCCAGCAATATGCCAGCAGCATAGAAGCCGACGCCGATAAGGACGCCGATCACCGACGACGCCCAGATCGACGCCGCCGTGGTGAGCCCGCTGATGCTGAAGCCGTCCTTCATGATGACGCCGGCGCCGAGGAAGCCGACGCCGGTGACGATGCCCTGAATGACGCGGGTGGGATCGACCGTTGCCGTAGCGCCGAGATGCCCGCCGTACCAGTAGCCCGGATAACCGGCGATGACGACCAGGGCCGCCGACGCCATGCAGACCAGGCCGTAGGTGCGCATGCCGGCGGCGCGGCCGTGGAAGGAACGTTCGTAGCCGACCACGAGCCCGAGCAGCATCGCGCCCATCAGGTTCATGAAAACGATGATGTTGGTTTCCACCTCGACGGCGGACCAGTAGCTGGACAACGACTCGTAGGAAAGCAGGTTCACGGTGGTCTCGGTCTGAGCTGCCCGCACTGCGCGGCGGTGTTCGGGATCATACTCCACGCGCAGCGCGCCTGCCGCAGGCGATTGGCATGAGCTATCGCAACAATAGCAAAATACAATCATTGTCGGCGCAGGAATAGCATTCCCCTGACGTACAATTTTCCCGTCGGTCGAATCGCGATTCGACCTTGGCGCACCGGCCGCACTGCCGGACGCCGCCCGCTTACCCACCCGGATTGACAAGGAGAACCAAATGGCCGTACTCGTAGGCAAAGCCGCACCGGATTTCACCGCCCTCGCCGTTCATGGCAACAACGAGATCAAGGAACTCAAGCTGTCCGACTACAAGGGCAAGAATTACGTCGTGCTGTTCTTCTATCCGCTCGACTTCACCTTCGTCTGCCCGTCGGAACTGATCGCCTTCGACCACCGCCTCGAGGAATTCAAGAAGCGCGGCGTCGAAGTGATCGGCTGCTCGATCGACTCGCAATTCACCCACCTGGCCTGGAAGAACACCCCGGTCAACAACGGCGGCATCGGCCAGGTCGGCTATCCGCTGGTCGCCGACGTCAAGCACACCATCGCCCAGGCCTACGACGTCGAGGCCGCCGCCGGCGTCGCCTACCGCGCCACCTTCCTCATCGACAAAGCCGGCACCGTGCGCCACCAGTACGTAAACGACCTGCCGCTGGGCCGCAACGTCGACGAATTCCTGCGCCTGGTCGACGCCCTGCAATTCACCGAAGAGCACGGCGAGGTCTGTCCCGCCGGCTGGCAAAAGGGCAAGGCCGGCATGAAGGCCAACCCCGACGGCGTCGCCAAATACCTCGCCGACCACGCCAAGGAACTCTAGGAGTTACCCCCAACCCCAAGGGACTCGCCGCCTGCGGGCGGCTTTTTTTCGCGCCGCGATCGCCGCGCCCGTTGCCGGCAGCGGCGACGTCGTCAGCCCAGCGTTTCGGTGAGACGCACCACGCGCCGGGTGAGGCTGTCGGCGCCGGCGAGTTCCTCGGGCAGCGCATCGCGCAGGGCGAAGATGCCCAGCGCCCTGCGCTCCGCGTCGACGACCGGCATGTGGCGGAAGCCCAATTCCCACATGGTGTAGAGCGCATGCGTCACCAGCATGTCGTGATGCGCGCATACCGGCTTCTTCGTCATGACGACGTCTACGCTGGTGGCGGCGGGGTCGACCGCCTTGGCGACAACCTTGATGAGAATGTCGCGCTCGGTGACGATGCCGACAATGGCTTCGCCGACGAGCACCAGGGCGCTACCGCAATTAGCCCCGGCCATGAGCGTCGCCGCATGGAGAACCGAATCGCCCGGCGAAACGGAAATCAACGGCCGGGACGGCAATGCGGATGCTACGGTACGGTCGGACATGTTGGATATCGTTGTACCCTTCATTGTCGACTCCTCCAGGTCTCCTCCTCAACATCTCCGGCGGCGCAAGATACTTCCTCCCATTGCGCCGCCACGTTTTCGCCGCTTGCCGTTTCGTCTCGACGGCATAGCCGGCGCGCCTTACTCTTCTTCGTTCGGGTCGACGTATTCCTTGGGCAGATGGTGGGCGATGCCCTTGTGGCAGTCGATGCAGGTCTGGCCCGCCGCCTTCGCCGCCATGTGCTTCTTGTACGGCGTCTGCTTCTGCAGCTCCGAACTCATGGCGTCGAAGTTGTGGCAGTTCAGGCATTCGCGCGATCCCGCCGCCTTCATGCGCGCCCATTCGTGCGTCGCCAGTTCCATCCGGTGCGACTCGAACTTCTCCTTGGTGTCCACATAGCCGGTCAGCTTGCCCCAGATTTCCTTG
>DAIEEM010000332.1 GCA_027325905.1 Rhodocyclaceae bacterium | reverse complement strand
CCCCCGTCGGCCGCCTGCGGCAGCCTCCTCCTCCTTTACTTACGCGCAGCAGGGCACCCCACCGGCCCGATCCGGAACCACCGTGCGGTCTTCAAGCAACTCAAGGCACGCGCCGAGGGTTCCGGCCACGGACGGCGGGTGTCCGATTCCCGCAAGTAAAGGCGGAGGGCCGGCGCTTTTTCGGCCCGGGGGACATGGAGGGAAGCGGACACCCGCCGTCCGTGGCGTGCGCGATGCTCAGGACAGCGAGTACGGCGCCGGATCGATTTCCGGCGCGCGGCCCGAGATGACATCGGCAAGCAGCTGTCCAGAACCGCAGGCCATGGTCCAGCCCAGCGTGCCGTGACCGGTGTTGAGGAAGAGGTTGCCGAACTTCCGCGCGCGCCCCACCAGCGGCACATTGCCCGGCGTGGCCGGCCGCAGGCCTGCCCACAGCTCGGTTCCGGTGCGGTCCCGCAATTGCGGAAATATCGCGCCGACCCGCCGCATGATGGCCGAACAGCGCGAGGCATTGACCGCCGTGTCGTAGCCGGCGAACTCCGCCGTGCCGGCCACGCGCAGCCGCTGCCCCAAACGCGAGAACACGATTTTGTGGCCGTCGTCGGTCAGGCTGACCGTCGGCGCCTTGTCGCCAACCGCGAGCGGGATCGTCGCCGAATAGCCCTTGGCCGGATAGACCGGCACCGCCAGCCCCAGCGGCCTCAGCAGCAAGGGCGAATAGCTGCCGAGCGCCACGACGTAGGCGTCGGCCTCGATCGTCGTGCCGCCGGCCAAGCGCAGACCCGCGATGCCGCCGCCGGCGGCGTGCAATCCTGCGATGTCCAGTCCGTAGCGGAAGGTCACGCCTTTGTCGGCACAGAAGCGCGCTAACATCTGCGTGAACTTGCGCGCATCGCCCGACTCGTCCGCCGCCGTGTAGGTGCCGCCGACGATGGGAACGGTCGACTCGGCCAGCGCCGGTTCGATCGCCAAGCATTCGACGGCGCTCTTCGGCACGCGCTCGCAGCCGTACTCGCGCATCAGCGCCGCCTGCGGCAAGGCATGCTCGAATTCGCGCACGTCGGTGTAGAAGTGCAGGATGCCGCGCGTCAGTTGGTCGTAGTCGAAGCCGAGTTCGCGGCGCAGCGCGCCCAGCCGCTCGCGGCTGTGGAGCGCCAGGCGCAGGATGGCGCCGATGTTGCTGCGCGTGCGCGCCGGCCGGCATTCGGCAAGGAAACGCAGGCCCCAGGCCCATTGCGCCGGGTCGGCGCGCAGCCGCCACAGCAACGGCGAATCCTCGCGCCCCAGCCATTTCAGCGCCTGCCACGGCGCGCCGGGATTGGCCCAGGGTTCGGCATGGCTAGTGGAAATCTGGCCACCGTTGGCGAAGCTGGTTTCCAGCGCCGCATCGGGCTGGCGGTCGATCACCGTGACCTCGTGGCCGTCCGCGGCCAAATACCAGGCCGACGAAACGCCGAACAGCCCCGCGCCGAGTACGGCTATGCGCATCTCGCCGGCACTTGCGGAACAACGGAAAGGAACTTGCGCATGTGAAAATCGCTCCGAGGTATCGAAACGCCGATTATACGGAGCCGCCATGCCGAAAATTGCCAAGACCGACGCCGAATGGCGCGCCCTGCTGACGCCGGAACAATATCGCGTTGCCCGCGGCAAGGGTACCGAGCGTCCCTTTTCCGGCGCCTACTGGGACACCAAGGACGACGGCACCTACCGCTGCGTCTGCTGCGGCGCGCCGCTGTTCGATGCCGCCCACAAGTTCGACGCCGGCTGCGGCTGGCCGAGCTTCACGGCGCCGCTGGCCGTCGCGCCGATCGACGAAGCCGTGGATACCGGCCACGGCATGCGCCGCACCGAAGTCATGTGCGGCCGGTGCGGCGCCCATCTCGGCCATGTCTTTCCCGACGGCCCGCAGCCGACCGGGCTGCGCTACTGCATAAACTCCGCGTCACTGAAACTGGAAAAGAACAGCCGTTAGACGGCCGCTTTTTGGCCCTTATAATCGAGCCCCATGAAATTCCTCTTCGACCTCTTCCCCGTCATCCTTTTCTTTGCCGCCTTCAAGCTGGCGGGCATCTACGTCGCCACGGCCGTCGCCATCGCCGCCACCTTCGCGCAGATCGGCTGGGTCTGGTGGCGGCACCGCAAGGTCGACACGATGCTCTGGGTGAGTCTCGGGCTCATCGTCTTCTTCGGCGGCGCCACGCTGCTGCTGCACGACGAGACCTTCATCAAGTGGAAACCGACCGTGCTGTATTGGCTGTTCGCCGTAACGCTCTTCGTTTCGGCCAAGCTGCTCGGCAAGAACCTGATCCGGCGGATGCTCGAAGAGCAGGTGGCTCTGCCTGAAGCCGCCTGGGGCCGCCTCAACCTGGCCTGGGCCGTGTTCTTCGTGCTGATGGGCATCGCCAACCTCTTCATCGCCTTCCGCTATCCCACCGACATCTGGGTGAACTTCAAGCTCTTCGGCGGCATGGGACTGATGCTGGCCTTCGTCTTCGGGCAGGGCCTCTGGCTCGCCAAGTACGTCAGCGAGGAGAAACCCTAGTGTTGTACGCAATCGTCGGCGAAGACCATCCGGGCAGTCTCGACAAGCGCCTGGCGGCGCGGCCCGAGCACCTCGCCCGGCTCGAACAACTGCAGGCCGCGGGACGACTGATCCTCGCCGGCCCGTGTCCGGCCATCGACGCCGCCGACCCCGGTCCGGCCGGCTTCTCGGGTAGCCTGATCGTCGCCGAGTTCGACTCGCTGGCCGCGGCGCAGGAATGGGCAGCGGCCGATCCCTACGTCGCCGCCGGCGTCTATGCCGGCGTTGCGGTCAAGCCCTTCAAGCTCGTCTTGCCGAAATGACGGACGTCATCGCGGCGATGCGCGAACGCCTGGCGCCGCTCGCCGCCGTGCGCCTGGAAATCCGCGACGACTCTGCCCGCCATGCCGGCCACGCCGGCGCCCGCGCCGGCGGCGGCCATTTCGCCATGACGATCGTATCGGCGCAGTTCGCCGGCAAGCGCACGATGGAGCGCCATCGCATGGTGTATCATGCTCTCGGCGCGCTAATGAAGACTCGCATCCATGCCTTGAGCATCGCAGCCAGAACCCCCGAAGAAACCTGACCGTTGAGGATTACAGATGAACCGCCCACTTCGCTACGCTTACCTAGCTGCCCTCGCCCTGATGCTGGCCGTCGCTCCCGCCCTGGCCAAGAAAGAGAAGAAGGCCGACGACGGGGACGCCATCGCCGTCGTTAACGGCAAGCCGATCCCGGCCCTGCGCGCCAACGCCATCCTCGCCGCGCAGTTGGCGCAAGGCCAGGCCGATTCCCCGCAGTTGCGCAACGCCGTGCGCGAGGAACTGGTGCGCCGCGAGATCCTGGCGCAGGAAGCGCAGAAGAAGGGCTTCGACAAGAAGCCCGAAGTGCAGGCGCAAATCGATCTCGCCCGCCAGGGCGTGCTGATCGGCGCCTACCTCAACGACTACGCGCGCAGCCACCCGATCACCGACGAGGCCATCAAGAAGGAATACGACACCATCCGCGCCACGCTCGGCAACAAGGAATACAAGGCGCGCCACATCCTGGTCGAGAACGAAGCCGAAGCCAAGGCCATCATCGACCAGCTAAACAAGGGCGAGAAGTTCGAAGAGCTCGCCAAGCAGTCGAAGGATCCGGGTTCCAAGGATCGCGGCGGCGACCTCGGCTGGGCCACGCCGAGCAGCTACGTCAAACCCTTCGCCGATGCGCTGGTCAAGCTCGAAAAGGGCAAGTTTACGCAAACCCCGGTC
>DAIEEM010000328.1 GCA_027325905.1 Rhodocyclaceae bacterium | reverse complement strand
CACTTCCCAAATTGTCGCGAGCCAACGCGAATTTATACGCGCGCGCACGTATTCGCGCGCGCGGAGGAGTGTTGGTAGGCCGACGCAACGTCGCCCTACGGCCAGGCGATAAAGAACCCCATGACCTACTTGGCCGTCGTTTTGGCGTCGTCCGTCCGCGTCGGAACATGTCCGGATCGCCGACGATCCAGCATCATCCCTCGCAACGAATACCAACCGTAAACATCACGAATGGAATCGGCACCGCCGACGGCATGGAGTACCGGCTACCGGCGACCTGGCTGTCGACGTTCAGTGACCATTCGTGCCAAGCGTCGGCGCGATGGCGACAGGCAGATAGAAGCTGAAGACGCTGCCTTGGCCCAAAGTCGATTCCGCCCAGATGCGTCCGCCGTGGCTTTCGATGATCTGACGGCAGATCGCCAGGCCGAGGCCGGTGCCCGGCGGCTTGTCGGTGAGCGTGTCGGTGACCTGACGAAACTTGCTGAAGACATTATCGAGATGTTCGGCAGGAATACCTATGCCGCTGTCGCGAACGCTGAAGCGGACGAAGCCGCCCGCGCGCACGGCAGCAAGGGCAATTACACCCTGCGGCGTGAACTTTAAGGCGTTGGAAATGAGATTGAGCAGTACTTGCTGCATGCGCCCCTCGTCGGCCGTGACCTCGGGCAGGTCGGGTGCCGCCTGCCAAGTCAAGCGCACCCCCTTCTGTTCCGCCAAATGGGCGGTGACGGCCACAGCCTTGGCGATCAGTTGCGCCGGCGGAAGCGGCGCGAACTGCCACTCCACCTTGCCGGCTTCGAGTTTGGCGCTGTCGAGTACGTCGTTGATCAGGAGCGTCAGACGTTCGCTTTCCTTGACGATGACGTCGATGTTGTCGCTGACCTGGGAGATCGTGCGCGCGGTTTTCTCGTCGCCGACGACCTTGGGGAACACGACGGCCTCCAGCTTCTTCTTCACCAGTTTGGCAAAGCCGATCACCGAGGTCATCGGCGTGCGCAACTCGTGCGATACCGTCGACAGGAAGTCGGTCTTGAGCTGGTCGAGCTTGCGGCGCTCTTCCTCGGCCTGTCTTTGCTCGGTGATGTCTTCAATCACCAATTGCATCAGCGGCTGGCCGCGATAATTGAATGGCATCAGGTGCACCATGGCATCGAAGGCCTCGCCGTCTGTTCTCTGGTATCGCCACTCGAACTTGCGGCCGCCGTGTTCTTGCGCCAGGAGAATGTGGTCCTTCGCGGCGGCCCTTGAGTCGGTGCCGTCGTACTGCGTCGGCGGCGAACGATCCGCGGCTGCGGTGCCCATCATGTCGCCGCAGCCGGCGTAGCCGAACAACTTGGCTGCCGCCATGTTGCAGTCGACGAGCCCACCCGTCAGCGGGTCGAGGACCGCCATGGGCTGGAGCGACTCCTGGAACAGCATCTTGTTGTAGTCCTCGCTCTCGACGAGCTTGATTTCGGCTTCTGCGCGCTCGGCGTAGGCTTTCTCCCGCTCGGCGGTGCGGGCTTCGACCCTGGCATCGAGATGCTCGATATTGTCCTGCAATTGGTCCACCATGCCGTCGAATGCCGCTGCCACCACACCGATTTCATCGTCGCGCCGCAGGGCGCAGCGAGCGTCGAGGTCGCCGCTCTCGACGCGCTTGGCGGTTTCGCTCATCCGGCGCAGCGGCTCGGTCAAACGGCGGATGAAGAAATACACCAAGACCAGCGCCAGCGTCAGCGTCAGGGCGAAGACCAGCAGCATGCGATTGCGCAAGGTGAGCGCGCTTTCGTCGAGTTCGTCGACGTAGATGGATGAGCAGATGTACCAGCCCAAACCCGGCGAGTGGCGCACCCAGGAAATTTTCTCGTAGACAAAATGTCCGGGGTCGTTCGGCCGGTCCCACTTGTAGCGCAGGCCCGCGGGCTTGTCGGCCACGGTCTTCAGCAGTTGGGTAATTGGCCGCCCGCTCACCGGGTCGATGACGTCGGCAAGGTTTTTGCCTTCGATGGTGGCGTTGGGATGGATGATGACGGAATCATCGTCGAAGACGTAAAGGTATCCCGTCTTGGCCAGGCGCGTGCGGTGCAGCCGCTGCCGCAGTTCCTCGATGGCGGCGGCGCGCTCGCGGCGCAGGGCGTTCTCGATGTCGTCGATGTAGACGCCGGTGCCGATAACCAGTCCGAAAGCGGGGAAATGTCGAAAGTAGCTCAGCTTTTCGATGGGCGTTTGCTCGCCCAGGCGACGCCACCAATAGGAGTGGAAGCCCTCGCCATGGGCCAGCGCGCCCTCCACCATGGGCGGGACGATGAGGTTCCCCCGCACATCGCGCTGCTTCGAAAAATCGGCGCCGTTGAGTTTCGGGTCCGGGTGGGAGACGAGAACCGAGCGATAGTTCGCCGCCCAGACGTAATCCTTCTTGCCGTAGGTAAGCTGGCGCAACTCGTCGAGCAGCATGGCCTTGGCCTTTGCCCTGGGCAACCTTCCGGCCTTGACCTGACCGTCGAGCCAATTCACGCGCGAGGCGACGATTTCGACGACGCTGCGCAACTCCCGCTTGCGTTCCTGCAAAAGGGATAGACGACTTTCCTCGAGACGGCGGTGGATGGCTTCCACCGACTCGAAGACATCGTCGAGCATGGTCTTTGCCGTGTGTTCCTCGGCGCTTGCCACCGTCGCCTGGATGAAGGGCACCGACAGAAAGTACATCGCAGCAAACAGCAACAGGATGGCGGCTGCGGTGACGATGAAAACCCTCGCGAACAGGCCGGAGGGAATCGCAACCCTCATGCCGCGGCCTGCCCCAGGTAGCGCTGGGTGTCCACCACGTCGATCTGTCCGGCGGCGAGATATTCCCGGGCGTAGTCGAGATGAATCCTTTCGGTCAGCAGCAGATCGAACAGGTCGCCGTCGATATGGTTGTCGAGCTTCATGCGGTGCATGATGCCGATGGCCCAGTTCAGGGTGCCGGGCTTGCGGTAGGGCCGGTCGGGCGCGGTGAGTGCCTCGAAAATGTCGGCGATGGCGATGATGCGGGCGGGAATCGAGAGCTGTTCGCGCGTGAGGCCGCGCGGGTAGCCCGACCCGTCCATGCGCTCGTGGTGCGAGCCGGCGTATTCGGTGACGTTGCGCAAGGCGCGCGGAAAGGCGATATTCGCCAACGCCGCGAGAGTGTGGGCGGCGTGATCCTCGACGACTTTTCGCTCCTGCGGATTGAGCGTGCCACGCGGGGTGCCGAGGTTGTAAACCTCGTCCGCGGTGAGCAGTGGAATTTCGTTTCCGGCCGCGTCCGTCCAGGTCGCGCCGGCGATATTCCGTATGCGTTGTTCATGTTCCGCGGAAATGAATTCGGCGCCCTGGTTGCACTTGGCGAGAAAGGCGAAATCCTCGTCCAGCCGCCGCCGCCGTTCGTTGTAGGCCTGTTCCGCGGCCGCGGCGTCCACGCCGGCGGCCAGCGCGCGATAGCGGTCGACGAGCGCATCGCGCCGCAGCACCTCGAAGCGCAGCGCGACCAGTTCGATGCGGTTGACGATGCCGTCGAGCTTGGTCGCCTTGTCGACGACCCACTCGGGCGTGACCACCTTGCCGCAGTCGTGCAGCATGGCCGCGATTTCGATGGCTTCGCGCTCGTCGTCGTCGAGCGCGAAGTCGGCGAGCGGTCCATGGTCGGCGCGGTGCGCCGCCTCCGCCAGCATCATGGCGATCTTCGGCACGCGCCGGCAGTGCCCTGCGGTGTAGGGCGACTTGGCGTCGATGGCGGCGGCGACGACGCGGACGAAGGAGCGGAACATCGTCTGCTCGGCGGCATAGAGCCGGGCGTTGTGCAAGGCGGCAGCAGCCATCGAGGACAGGACTTGCGCCCGCTTCATGTCGGCGGCGGAAAATCCACCGCTGCCCAAAGCCAGCACCAGCAGGCCGAGATTCTCGCCGTGGGCGACCAGCGGCAGCCATTGCAGCGACTCGAACTCGGGCACCGCGTCGTCCCAGTCGGATTCGAACGGCAGGACATTGACGATGTCGCCGCTTTCGCCGGCCGCCATGCGGACGAAGTAGTCGCTGCCGGCAAGCTTGGCAAACGCCGCTTCGGCGCCGGCGCCGAAGCATTGCATCAACGTCAGCGTGCCGTCGGCACCGCGCTCGAACACCGCGCCGAAGTCCGCTCCCTCCTTGCGGTCGTCGAATTCCTTCAACAACGCGGCAGCGACCGCCGCCGGTTTGAGGGAACGGTTGAGGTCGGTCGCCGCGCGCTGCAGCAAGGCCATCTCGCGGTAACTGTCGAGCGTTTCCTGGGCGACCGAGCGGCGCGCCTGCTCGACGTCGATCATTCCTTGCAGGCCATGGGCGAGGAGGCTGCCGGCGCTCCTGGCCTGGGCGTCGCCGCCGACCGGCGGCAGCAGCAGCAGCGTGCCG
>DAIEEM010000308.1 GCA_027325905.1 Rhodocyclaceae bacterium | reverse complement strand
CGCCATGAGCGCGGCGTAGCCACGCTGCTGCTGGGGCGTCGGGCCGGCGCCATGGCGGCTAGCGTGCGGACAAGCGGCCGGCTCGGATGGCACCGGGGGCGACGACATCGCTCTTCTCGTGCGTGACGAGGTTGATGGATTCGCCGACGCGCAGGTCCGCGTCTGCGGTGCGATCGGCGTCGCGCCGCGGACTGCCGTTGATCCAGGCCGTGGTGTGGCCGCCGGAACCGGCGACGATGCCGTCGAGCCTGATGATCGCCTCGGGCGCCCGGTCGGCGCTGCCGCGCTGCCGCTGGCGGTCGAGCTGGGTGCGCTGCTCGGGCGTGAAGAACAGGCGGCCGAGGGGCTCGGCGCCGACCGACATGGCGCCGGCTGCGAACAATGCGGGCAGAAGGGCGATTCGCTTCATGGCCGCTCCCGCAGGGTGATCCAGTCGATGCTGCAATCGGCCTTCAGCGGCGCATCGCCGCCAGCCGCTGTGGTCGCCGTGCTGCGCTCGACGGTGCAGGCGCGCACGCGGAGGATCGCCGGGACGGTGGCCGCAAGGTCGTCGAGAAAGCCGAGCAGGTCGTCTTCATGCAACAGCGCCATTTGCAGTTTCATCGCGCTTGCCTTGAGTTCGTAGCCGCCCGCGGGCAAGCCGTCGGCCGCGGTTTGCGGCGCCAGCTCGTACTGGACGTCGACGAGGCGGCGCGCCTCCTTGATTTGCGCGATGCGCTCCACCCAGTCCAGGCGCCGCTCCGGCCCGATGTAACCGTGCGCCAGCATGTCCTGATAGCGTGCGTTCCGGCGTTGCGCGTCCGCAGCGTTGGCGGCGCCAGATAGACGCGCCCGCAGGGCGTCATGCCGAGCGTTCTCCCGCGTTTCGGCGCTTGCCGCGCGGACCGCCATCTGCCGGACGACAAGCGACATGCCCGCCGCGACGAGCAGCAGCGCGGCGCAGCGAAGCAGGCTCCAGCGCAACGCCAGAAGATTTCGGCCGGCCGATATCATGGCGTGGCGACTCCTCGGCTCACAGTTGCTGCGCCACGCGCAGGACGAACGCGGCGGACTCTTGCGGCGAGTCGGCGCTCCTTATCGACTGGCTCGAGTCCATCTCGACGGGGAGCTTCTGGACGCTGGCCCGCAGGGCCGGCTCGGCGCGCAAGCGTGCGGCGAAGCGCCCGACGATGGCAAGCTGGTTGCGGCGGTCGGTGCCGGGCGGCAGCGTGCCGTGGACGTCGACGATGGCAAAGGTTTCGGCGGCGTGCTCGAATCCCTGGTCCACGCGCCAGTCCAGGCGCCGCAGTTCGATCTGCGGAAAATCATCCATGGCGGCGCTCAGCCGGCCGAACAGCGGGGTTGGGCCGGGCGAGGTGCGCAGGATTTGTTCATAGCGCGCGACCAGCTCGCGCAACTGATCCGCAGGAGGCGTGCCGGGCGGCAGCGCCTGCTGCATGTCGCGCCAACTGCGTTCGTCGACCGCGTTCCGAGCGCGCAGTTGCTCGGTGTGTTCGCGCGTGCGCAGGGCGCCGGGAACTTGCACGGCAGCGAACAGCAAGGCGGCGACAAGTGCCGTAAGGCCGGTGGCGTCGGCCGTGCGGCAGATCTGGCGCAGGCGGAAAGAGTGCCGCAGCGCCGCCGGCGCAAACTGCTGATGCGGCCGGTCGGTATTGAGCCGATGGACGAACAGGGCATCGCCGCGCGAGTCGGGCAAGGTCGTCGCCAGGCCGAAATGCCGTACTGCGGCCGCGAGGTCTACGTACTCGAAGCGCAGTTCGTCGGTATCCCGGCAATGGGCACGGAAGCGCTCGACCTGCGCCGGGTGGGCGAGTACGAGAGCGGACAGCGGCGTGCCGCGCTCGACCAGCCGTTGTCCGCACAGATAGCGGTGCATCGTCGCCGCTTCGTGCGCGCAGGTGGCGGCTGTCTCTTCGATTTCGTCGTTGGCGAGCGCCGTCAGGCGCGAGAAGCGCAGCCGGCCGTCCTCGATCAGGGTCTGGCGTAGGCCGCTGCGGGTCAGCGTCATCAGCAGGAGTCTTCCGGCCCGGCCCGGCGCCAGACTGGCGACGACTTGCGGCATCGCGTAGACGCCGGCGAGCGCGGCTCGTGCCTGCGTCAGCAGTTGCAGCCAGGGTTCGATGTCTTGCGGGCGGGTGAGCGCGGCGAACAGCATGCGCTCGTCGCGGCGCCCGTCGGCAAGCCTTCCCTGCGGCAGCGCGGCGGCGAGCGGCGCGCCATAGCAGTGCCGATCCAGCTTGCGCGCAATCAGCGCGCGGCGGTTGCGGCCGGCGACGTGGGGAATGTGCTCGAGATGGAAACTCTCGTCGGCGACATCGGCGAGCAGGCTATAGACACAGTCAGGATAGCGCTTCAGGTAGTCGGCGAAGGTGGCGGAATCGCCGACGGCGAAGCGGCCCTCGTCGTGCACGCTGCCGGCGCGGCAGCGATAGGCCGTCAGGCCGTCGGCGTCGAGCAGGAGGACGCGCCGTGTCGCCATGGATCAAAAGTCGAGCCTGGCGATGACGTCGTAGATCGGGCCGAGCACTGACAGCATGATCCAGCCCATGACGAGGCCGATGGCAATGGTGATGGCCGGCTCGATCAGCGCCTGCGTCCGCTCGACCGCTTCGCGCACATCGCGGTTGAAGAAATAGCCGACGTTGACGAGCGCCCGGTCGAGGGCGCCGGTGTTCTCGCCGACGCGCAGCATGCGAATCACCAGCGGCGGAAACAGGCCGACGTGCTGGAAAGCGGCGGCAATGGTTTCGCCCGCGGCGATCTGGCGGCCTGCGCGCCGCAAGCCGCGCGCGATGACGGCGTTGCCGACGACCTTCTCATTGGCGCGCATTGCGTCGAGAACGGAGATGCCGGCGCCGTACATCATGGCGAAAGTTCCGGCGAAGCGCGCCAGGACGACCTTGCGCAGGATATTGCCGACGAGGGGCAGGCGCAGCTTGACGGTGTCCCAGGCGAAG
>DAIEEM010000297.1 GCA_027325905.1 Rhodocyclaceae bacterium | reverse complement strand
GCGCGTGCTCCAGGCCAGCGCCGCCTGCCACAGTTCGGCGTCGTCGCCGAGGCGGGCGCGTTGCGCCGTCCAGGCCGGACCTTCGGCGTCGTCGCGGGCGAGCCGGCTTTTCAGCAGGGACAGCGTCGCCCGCAGTGCGATGCGAACGGCATAGTCGGCGGCGGGCAGCACCAAGCACAGCGGACGCAGACCGAGATCGAGGGCGTTGGAAATGTCCGGCAGCGGTTCGTCGTCGGGAACGACGATGGTCAGGCTGCGGCCGCGCGCCAACGCCTCGGCGGCGAGGGCGGCGAGCGCCGCGGCCGGCAGCGGCGGCAGCTCGGCTTGACACAGAGGCGGCGCGGCCGGCGCATCGAGGCGCGCCAGCCAGGATTGCAGCACTCCCGCGGCATCCGTGCCTTCGTTCATCATGCGTCGATTGTAACGCGCGTACCCGGCAAGATAATTTGAACTGGCGCGGCGAAACCGGCCTATCTCTTCTTGCCGAATCGCGACCTTGACGCTAAAGTGCGCGCTGGCTCGTTTCTCGCGCGGAGGCTTATCCGTGTTTTCCATTCTTCAAGCGGCCGGTTGGCCGATTTGGCCGCTGCTGTTGGCTTCCATTTTTTCCGTGGCGCTCATCATCGAGCGCGCCGGCACGTTGCGCCGCGCGAAGATCGTGCCGCCGGGCCTGCTGCAAAGCGTCGTCGCCGAGTTCCGCAAATCCGGTACCAGCGAAGAGATGCTGAAGCGGCTCGACCAGCATTCGCCGCTCGGCCGCGTCTTCGCCGCCGGCCTGCGCAACGTCAAGAGTTCGCGCGAGATCATGAAGGAAGCCATCGAGGAGGCCGGCCGCGGCGTCGCCCACGAACTGGAGCGCTTCCTCACCAGTCTCGGCACCATCGCCTCGATCAGCCCGCTGATGGGGCTGTTCGGCACCGTCGTCGGCATGATCGAAATTTTCGGCTCGCCGACGGCCTCGGGCAACAACCCGCAGGCGCTGGCGCACGGCATTTCGGTGGCGCTCTACAACACCGGCTTCGGCCTCGTCATCGCCATTCCGAGCATGATCTTCTACCGCCACTTCCGCGCCCAGGTCGACAGCCTGGTCATCGAGATGGAGTTGCAGGCCGTCAAGCTCGTCGAACTGGTTCACGGCGAACGCAACTGAGGCCGGCATGAACTTCCAGCGTGGCCGCCCCCGCGAAGAGCCCGAGATCAACCTGATCCCGATGATCGACGTGCTGCTGGTGATCCTGATCTTCCTCATGATCACCACCACCTACTCTAAGTTCGCCGGACTCGAGATCAACCTGCCGACGGCCGACACCCAGGCCAGCCAGGATCAGCCGACCGAGATCAACGTCGTCGTCACCGTCCAGGGCGACGTCCTGATCAACAAGGCGCCGGTCGGTAGCCGCGATGTCGATGCCATCGCCGCCGCGCTGCAGCGCGCCGCCGGCGGCGCCGCCAAGGAGCCCGTCGTCATCATCAATGCCGACGCCAAGGCGACCCACCAGAGCGTGATCGACGTCATGCAGGCCGCGCAGCATGCGGGCCTGACGCACATCTCGTTCGCCACCCAGCAGAAACAGTGATTGCCGTCTGGCAAAAGCGCGGGCCGGCAGCCTATTCGCTGCTGCCCGCTGCGCTGCTGTTTTCCCTCGTCGTTTCCTTGCGCCGTCGCGCCTATCGCGCCGGCTGGCTGAAGAGCGTGCGCCTGCCGGTGCCGGTGGTCGTCGTCGGCAACATCGCCGCCGGCGGCGCCGGCAAGACGCCGCTGGCGCTTTCCCTGGTGCGGGAACTGGCGGCGCGCGGCCGGCATCCGGGCATCGTCAGCCGCGGCTACGGCGGCAGCGGCACGGGCGTGCGCGAAGTGCTGGCCGGCGACAGCGCCGGTCTGGTCGGTGACGAACCGCTGCTGCTGAAGACGCGGGCCGGTTGCCCGGTGTTCGTCGGCCGCGACCGCGTTGCCGCGGCGCAGGCGCTGCTGGCGCGCTATCCGGCGTGCGACATCGTCGTCAGCGACGACGGCCTGCAGCATTACCGGCTGGCGCGCGACGTCGAGATCGCGGTGGTCGATGCGCGCATGCTCGCCAACTCCTGGATGCTGCCGGCCGGTCCGCTGCGCGAACCGATGGCGCGGCTGGCGAGCGTCGATGCCGTGGTGAAGAACGGAGCGGCCGACGTCGCCGTCGGCGGCGTTCCCGTTTTCGACATGCGCGTCGAGGGCACGCGCTTCGTCTGCCTCGACGCTCCGGAACATAGCCGCGGCGCCGCCGATTTCGCCGGCGGGCGCCTGCATGCGGTGGCCGGCATCGGCGTGCCGCAGCGCTTCTTCGCGCACCTCGCGGCGTTGGGTCTGCGCTGCGAGACGCACGCCTTTCCGGATCATCATCGCTACGTCGCCGCCGACCTGGACTTCGTCGGCGATGCCGTCCTGGCGACGGAAAAGGATGGGGTAAAATTGCGCGGCCTGTCCCCGCTGCCCGTCTGGGTGTTGCCGGTGGATGCGCGGATCGAACCCGATCTCGCCACCTTCGTCATGGAGAAAGTCAATGGACGTCCGCCTGCTTGAAATCCTCGTCTGCCCGGTGTGCAAGGGGCCGCTCGACTACCGCAAGGCGGCGCCCGAACTGGTCTGCAACGCTTGCCGTCTCGCCTACCCCATCAAGGACGACATCCCGGTGATGCTCGAAGAGGAAGCGCGCCAAGTGCCGGCCGAGGAAGTGTGACGGTTTTTCGCATTGTCGTTCCCGCGAGGTACGCGTCGACGCGCCTGCCGGGCAAGCCGCTGGCGGACATCGGCGGCAAGCCGATGGTGGTGCGCGTGGTCGAGGCGGCGTTGCGCGCGCGGCCGCTCGGCGTTTGGGTCGCCACCGACGATAGCCGCGTCGCCGCTGCCGTCGCGGCGCACGGCCATCAGGCCGTGATGACCGCCGCCGACCATGCCAGCGGCACCGACCGCATCGCCGAAGTGGCGCGGCTGCTCGGCTGGGGCGACGACGACATCGTCGTCAACGTGCAGGGCGACGAACCGCTGGTCGATCCGCAATTGATCGCCGCCACGGCGGCGGCACTGGCCGACGATCCGCAGGCGGCAATTGCCACGGCGGCGCATCCGGTCGCGGACGCCGCGGAGTTCTTCAATCCCAACGTCGTTAAGGTCGTCACTGCCGCCTCCGGGCGCGCGCTCTACTTTTCGCGCGCCCCGATCGCCTGGCACCGCGACGGCTTCGCCGCCAGCCGCGACACGCTGCCGGCGGGCTTCGCGGCTTTGCGGCACATCGGCCTCTACGCTTACCGCGTCGGCTTCTTGCAGTGCTACGGCAGCCTGGCGCCGGCGCCGTGCGAGGCGTGGGAGTCGCTGGAACAACTGCGGGCGCTCTGGCATGGTTATGCCATTCGCGTTGTCGAGTGCGCCGCGGCGCCGGTGCCGGGGGTCGACACCGCCGAAGATCTCGATCGCGTCCGCCGGCGCTTTCAAGCGGCTGACAGGCCGGCGAATTCGTGAGCGCCGATAAGACCGCGGTATAGAATCATCGATACATCCATTGATCCGCGATAGCGTTTCGGATTATGGTTGCAGCGATGGGAGTGGGTACAAACAAGACCATATAATTCTTCCGTTAAGCTAGATCACCAAGGGAAAAATACGCATGAGACTCATCCTGTTAGGCCCCCCCGGCGCGGGCAAGGGCACTCAAGCCACCTTTATCAAAGACAAGTTCGGCATCCCGCAGATTTCCACCGGCGACATGCTGCGCGCCGCCGTCAAGGCCGGCACGCCGCTGGGCCTCGAAGCCAAGAAGATCATGGATGCCGGCGGCCTTGTGCGCGATGACATCATCATCGGTCTGGTCAAGGACCGCCTGAAGGAGCCGGACTGCGCCAAGGGCTACATGTTCGACGGTTTCCCGCGCACCATTCCTCAGGCCGAAGCCATGAAGGAAGCCGGCGTGCGCATCGATTACGTGCTCGAAATCGACGTGCCCGACAGCGATATCATCGTCCGCATGAGCGGTCGCCGTGCTCACCTCGCGTCGGGACGCACCTACCATATCAAGTTCAATCCGCCGAAAGTTTCCGGCTGCGACGACGTCACCGGCGAACCGCTGGTGCAGCGCGACGACGACAAGGAAGAGACCGTGATGAAGCGTCTCGAGGTCTATCATTCCCAGACCAAGCCGCTCGTCGACTACTACTCGAAGTGGGCTGCGGTGGGGGATGCCATGGCGCCGAAGTATCGCCGTATCACCGGCCAAGGCAAGGTCGAGGCGATCCGCGACAGCGCCTTTGCCGCGTTGTCCAACTGAGCCACCGGCCAAGGGCCTTTCCATGACCAGCCAGATTCGACGCATCGCGATTTGCACCGGCGGCGGCGACGCACCAGGACTCAATGCCGTCATACGTTCGGTGGTCATCGCGGCGGCGAATCGCGGCTGGGAGTGTTACGGCATTCATGACGGATTCAACGGCATCCTGTTTCCCGAGCGTTATCCCGAAGGCGGTGTGTACCGCCTGACGCGGGAGAAGGTGCGCGGCATCGCGCATCTGGGCGGCACCATCCTCGGCACCACCAACAAGGGCAACCCGCTGCATTTCCCGGTGCAGATGCCGGACGGGACGATGCAGGATGTCGACCGCTCGGACGAGATACTGCGTTTCTTCGCTATGAAGCAACTGGACGCCCTCGTCTCGATCGGCGGCGACGGCTCGCTCACCATCTCCAATGCCCTGCACCAGAAGGGCCTGCGCGTCGTCGGCGTGCCCAAGACCATCGACAACGATCTCGACAAGACCTTCACCACTTTCGGCTTCGATACGGCCGTGGCGTTTGCCACGGAATGCCTGGATCGCCTGCACAGCACCGCGGAAAGCCACCAGCGCGTGATGGTGGTCGAGGTCATGGGGCGTTATGCCGGATGGATTGCACT
>DAIEEM010000287.1 GCA_027325905.1 Rhodocyclaceae bacterium | reverse complement strand
GGCGTTCAACGCCGACTTCGACGGCGACCAGATGGCCGTGCACGTTCCGCTGTCGCTTGAGGCGCAGATGGAAGCGCGCACCATGATGCTGGCCTCGAACAACGTGCTGTCGCCCGCCAACGGCCAGCCGATCATCGTGCCGTCGCAGGACGTCGTGCTGGGTCTCTATTACGCCACGCGCGAGAACGTCTCGGCGCTGGGTTCCGGCATGATGTTCACCGATATCGGCGAAGTGCTGCGCGCGGTGAATTCGCGCCAGTGCGACCTGCATGCGCGCGTTTCCGTGCGCATCAAGGAGTACGAGCGCAACGCCGAGGGCGACGCCTGGGTCGAGAAGATCACGCGCTATTCGACGACGGCCGGCCGCGCCATCCTGTCCGAGATCCTGCCCAAGGGCCTGCCCTTCAAGGTCATCGACAAGCCGCTGAAGAAGAAGGAAATCTCCAAGCTCATCGACGAGAGCTTCCGGCGCTGCGGCCTCAAGGACACCGTCATCTTCGCCGACCAGCTCATGCAGTCGGGCTTCCGTTTGGCGACGCGCGGCGGCATCTCGATCTGCGTCGGCGACATGCTGGTGCCCGACCAGAAGCACGCCATCATCGATGCCGCCGAGACCGAAGTGAAGGAGATCGAGCGGCAATACACGTCCGGCCTCGTCACCGTCGGCGAGCGCTACAACAAGGTGGTCGATATCTGGGGCCGCGCCGGCGACCAGGTCGCCAAGGCCATGATGGACCAACTTGCCCACCAGAAGGTCACCGACGCTGCTGGCAAGTCCGTCAGCCAGGAATCGTTCAACTCGATCTACATGATGGCCGACTCCGGCGCCCGCGGCTCGGCGGCGCAGATTCGCCAGCTGGCCGGCATGCGGGGCCTGATGGCCAAGCCCGATGGTTCCATCATCGAGACTCCGATCACGACGAACTTCCGCGAAGGCCTCAACGTTCTGCAGTACTTCATCTCGACCCACGGCGCCCGCAAGGGCCTGGCCGACACGGCGTTGAAGACGGCGAACTCGGGCTACCTGACGCGCCGCCTGGTCGACGTGACGCAGGATCTGGTCGTCATCGAGGACGATTGCGGTACCCAGAACGGCTTCGCCATGAAGGCGCTGGTCGAAGGCGGCGAAGTCATCGAAGCCTTGCGCGAGCGCATCCTCGGTCGCGTCGTCGTCACCGACGTGCTGCATCCGGATACCCAGGAAGTGCTCTACGCTTCGGGCCACCTGCTCGACGAGGACGCGGTCGACGCCATCGAAGCGCTGGGCATCGACGAAGTCCGCGTGCGCACGCCGCTGTCCTGCGATACGCGCTACGGCCTGTGCGCCAAGTGCTACGGCCGCGACCTCGGCCGTGGCATGTTGGTGAACGCCGGCGAAGCGGTCGGCGTCATCGCCGCGCAGTCGATCGGCGAACCGGGCACGCAGTTGACCATGCGCACCTTCCACGTCGGCGGCGCCGCCTCGCGAGCCGCCGCGCAGAGCCAGGTCGAAGCCAAGAGTTCCGGCATCCTGCGCTTCTCGGCGACCATGCGCTACGTCACCAATCCGAAGAACGAGAAGGTCGTCATCGCCCGTTCCGGCGAAGTGATGATCACCGACGACAACGGCCGCGAGCGCGAGCGCCACAAGGTGCCCTACGGCGCCACGCTGTTCGTCAAGGACGGCATGGAAGTCAAGGCCGGTGC
>DAIEEM010000071.1 GCA_027325905.1 Rhodocyclaceae bacterium | reverse complement strand
GTGCGAACGCGGCGAGATCGGCGTCTGGCTCGCCGGCGACGAGCGGCCTGAAGATTTGCAGGGCGACGTCGGCAAGCTGCCGCTCATCGCGGTCGACTTTCCGAAATTCACCGACGGCCGCGGCTACTCGATCGCGACGCTGCTGCGCACGCGCTACGGCTACACGGGGGAGTTGCGCGCGCTTGGCGACGTCGGCCGCGACCAGTTGCACTACCTCTACCGCGCCGGCTTCGACGCCTTCGCGGCGAAGGATCCGGAACTCGCACTCGCCGGCCTCGACGATTTCTCCGAGGCCTACCAGTCCGCCGCCAACCAGCCGCTGCCGCTGTTCCGGCGGCGCGCCTCGTAAGGAGCGCCGCCATGACGCAATTGCTCGACCCGGCGCTGATCAACGGCGTCGCCGCCAAGACCATCGACACGCGCAAGCTGCTCGAGCGCATCGCCGCGGAATTCGCCCCCGCCGTCTTCGCCAACAGCCTCGGCGCCGAGGACATGGTGCTCACCGACATCATCGTGCGCGAGGGCATCGGCATCGAGATCTTCTCGCTCGACACCGGCCGCCTGGCGCCGGAAACCTACGACCTGATGGGGCGGCTCACGCGCCACTACGGCCTCAAGCTCAAGCTCTACTACCCGCGCCACCGGCTGGCGGAGAACTTCACGCGCGAGCACGGCATCAACGGCTTCTACGATTCGGTCGAGTCGCGCAAGGCCTGCTGCCATGCGCGCAAGGTGGAGCCGCTCCAGCGCGCGCTGGCCGGCAAGAAGGCCTGGATCACCGGCCTGCGCGCCGAACAGGCGGCGACGCGCACCGGCCTGGCCGTGCAGGAGTTCGACGCCGCAAACGGCCTGGAGAAGTTCAACCCGCTCGCCGACTGGAGCGAGAAGGAAGTCTGGGCCTACGTCCACGCCAATGCCGTGCCCTACAACAAGCTGCACGACGAAGGCTATCCCTCGATCGGCTGCGCGCCCTGCACGCGCGCCGTGGCGCCCGGCGAGCACGTTCGTTCGGGAAGGTGGTGGTGGGAGGATCCCACTTCCAAGGAATGCGGCCTGCACGTCAAGCGCGCCTGAGGCAAGCATCATGACAGCCACCCTGCTCGGGCGCCCGGCGCTCGCCCATCTCGACTGGCTCGAAGCCGAGGCCATCCACATCCTGCGCGAAGTCGCCGGCCAGTGCGCCAACCCGGCGCTGCTGTTCTCCGGCGGCAAGGACTCGATCTGCCTGCTGCGGCTGGCGGAGAAGGCCTTCCGCCCCGGCCGCTTCCCCTTTCCGCTGCTGCATGTCGACACCGGCCACAACTATTCGGAAGTCACCGCTTTCCGCGACCGGCGCGCCGCCGAATTGGGCGAGCGCCTGATCGTGCGCTCGGTGGAAGACTCGATGGCGCGCGGCACCGTGGTGCTGCGATCGAAGGATGAGTCGCGCAACAAGCACCAGTCGGTCACCTTACTCGAAGCCATCGAGGAATTCGAGTTCGACGCCTGCATCGGCGGGGCGCGGCGCGACGAGGAAAAAGCGCGCGCCAAGGAGCGCATCTTCTCCTTCCGCGACAGCTTCGGCCAGTGGGACCCGAAGAACCAGCGGCCGGAACTCTGGGATATCTACAACGCCCGCGCCCACAAGGGCGAGAACATCCGCGCCTTCCCGATCTCGAACTGGACCGAACTCGACGTCTGGCAATACATCGAGCGCGAACGGCTCGAACTGCCGTCGATCTACTTCGCGCACCAGCGCCAGGTCGTGAAGAAGAACGGCCTCTTGCAGCCGGTGACGCCGCTGACGCCGGCGAAGGAAGGCGACAAGGTCGAGACGATCTCCGTGCGCTTCCGCACCGTCGGCGACATCACCTGCACGGCGCCGGTCGAATCGGGCGCACACAGCGTTGCCGACATCATTGCCGAGACGGCCACCACCACAATCACCGAACGCGGCGCCACGCGGCTGGACGACCAGACCTCCGACGCCTCGATGGAGCAGCGCAAGAAGGAGGGTTACTTTTGATGAGCGCCACGCACGGCCGCCCGAAGGGGCGCCAGTCACAGCCCGGAGCCGCGCAGCGGCGAACCGTAGTCACTCACTCCCTTGCGGAGGGGGCTGGGGGGAGGGTAGTCAAATGAGCGCCCCCGAACGACTTCCCGAGGCCGACAACGGCCTGCTGCGCTTCCTCACCTGCGGCAGCGTCGACGACGGCAAGAGCACGCTGATCGGACGCCTGCTCTACGACACCAAGGCCATCCTCGCCGACACGCTCCGCGCCATCGAGCGCAGCTCGCAGAAGCGCGGCCTCGACGCCGTCGACCTCTCGCTGCTCACCGACGGCCTCGCCGCCGAGCGCGAGCAGGGCATCACCATCGACGTCGCCTACCGCTACTTCTCAACCGGCAGGCGCAAATACATCATCGCCGACGCACCCGGCCACGAGCAGTACACGCGCAACATGGTCACCGCCGCCTCGACCGCCGACCTCGCCGTCATCCTCGTCGATGCCAGGAAGGGCGTGCTGGTGCAGAAGCGCCGCCATTCGACCATCGCCCACCTGGTCGGCATCCGGCATCTCGTCGTCGCGGTCAACAAGATGGACCTCGTCGGCTACGACAGGAAAACCTTCGATTTCATCCGCGACGAGGACCTGGCGTTCGCCGCCAAGGTCGGCATCGGCGACGTGCGCTTCATCCCGATCTCGGCGCTGGCCGGCGACATGATCGTCGCGCGCGGCGCGCGGCTCGATTGGTACGACGGCCCGACGCTGCTGGAGTTGCTAGAAGGCGCGCCGGGCGCGCATGCCGACACCGCGAACGCGGGCGAAGCCTTCCGCTTCCCGGTGCAGTACGTCTGCCGGCCGCAGCAGGCCGGCGATCCCGCCCTGCACGACTACCGCGGCTTCATGGGCCGCGTCGAATCCGGCGAGATTGCCGTCGGCGACGAGGTGACGGTGCTGCCGTCCGGCCGCACGACGCGCATCAAGGACATCCAGGTCGCGGGCGTGTCGCAGCCGCTGGCGGTTGCCGAGCAGTCGGCGACGCTGCTGCTGGCCGACGACATCGACGTCTCGCGCGGCGACATGATCGCCAAGCGCGACGCGCTGCCGGAGACGCGCCATGCCGTGCGCGCCGACCTTTGCTGGCTGTCGGAGACGCCGCTCGACGCCAACCGCCGCTACCTGATCCGCCACACCACGCGCGAAGCACGGGCCAGGCTCGCTGGCATCGACAACCGCCTGAACCTAGACAGCCTGGCGCGGGAAGATGCGGCCGGCCTGGTCGTCAACGACATCGCCCAGGTCTCGTTCCGCCTGGCGCAGCCGATCTTTGCCGACACCTATGCCGAGAACCGCGCCACCGGCGCCTTCATCGTCATCGACGAGTCGACCAACGACACGGTGGGCGCCGGCATGGTGATCGGCTAGCTGCAATGTCGCCCATTCCACTACGGAGCTGTAGTAATATTCCTACAATCCTGGTAATGCCAAAAGATAGGGAGAATCGCGGCCCGGCGGCTGCAATGGAGTTATGGCTCGGTACTATCGTCTGGCAAGAACGATCGCCGCCTTCGCCCTGGCGGGAATGGCGCTGCTCGTCCTGGCAGCGGTCGCTGCCTGGTATGTGCAAAGTTTTGCGCCCGCCATCGCCGAAGCGCCGAGCGCCGGCGACGACAGCGGCGCCTTCGACCCGGAACCGCTGGCGCCGCTGCCGCGGAGCGTAGACCTCGACGCCGCCAAGGTCGCCCTCGGCGCCCGGCTGTTCAAGGACGGCCGCCTGTCGCACGACGATACCGTCGCCTGCGCCACCTGCCACGACCTCGGCCGCGCCGGCATCGACGGCCGGCGTACCGCCGTCGGCGTCGGAGGCAAGGTCGGCACCGTCAACACGCCGACCGTCTTCAATAGCGGCTTCAACGTCTGCCAGTTCTGGGACGGCCGCGCCCCCACCCTGGAAGAGCAGGCCGCGGGCCCGGTGCACAACCCCATCGAAATGGCGTCCGACTGGCCGGAAGTCGTCGGCAAGCTGGGCCAGGACCGTTCCTACCGCAACGAGTTCGGCCACCTCTATGCCGGCGGCGTGAGCAGCGCCGCCATCAAGGACGCCATCGCCACCTACGAGCGCAGCCTGATCACGCCGGACTCCCGCCTCGACCGCTACCTGCGCGGCGACCGCGGCGCGCTCGACGACCGCGAACTGCGCGGCTACCGCCTGTTCAAGGATCTCGGCTGCGCCTCCTGCCATCAGGGCATCAACGTCGGCGGCAACTTCTACGCCGGCCTCGGCGTCTTCGGCGATTTCTTCCGCGACCGCGGCAAGGACGGCCCCGAAGACCAGGGCCGCTTCAACGTCACCGGCAAGGAGGACGACCGCCACCGCTTCCGCGTGCCGAGCCTGCGCAACGTCGCCCGCACCGCGCCCTACTTCCACGACGGCACCGTACCGACGCTGGAAGAGGCGATCCGCCTCATGGGCAAATACCAGATCGGCCGCGACTTGTCGGGCGAGGAGATCGGCCTGATCGCCGCTTTCCTGCAAACCCTGACCGGCAACTATCAGGGCCACCCGCTGTGACGGCCCGCCAGATTCCGCGCTGGACCTGGCTGTCGGCCGGGTTGCTGGCGCTGGCGCTGCTGCTGGTGCTGGCCGCCGGCTCGCTGTCCGACGCCAGGCGCATCGCCGCCGCCGACAACAACCTCGACGCCCTCGGCCAGCAGCAGGAGCGGTTGAGCGAAAACGTCCTCAAGCTGCGCTACGGCCTCGTCGCCAATTACGACGGTCTCAACCACATCGTCGCCGCGATGATGCGGGCCGGCACGGCCCTCGGCGGCGGCGACGGCGCCATCG
>DAIEEM010000245.1 GCA_027325905.1 Rhodocyclaceae bacterium | reverse complement strand
GTTCCCACCAGAGGTCGGCCGAGCGCCCGCCGTACGTGTACACCTTCACCTCGCGGGCACGCCCCGCCGCCTTGCGCAGCTCGCGCTCGTCGGGCAATCCCACCTCGATCCAGAGCTCGATCGCGCCGGTGAGGTCGCGATGCACGAGGTCGGGCTCGCCCTCGGCCGACAGCCCGGGGCCGAACGCGAGGGCCTCGTCCGCGTCGAGGGCGAAGGCGAGCAGCCGCACCATCATGCGCTCGTCGGTTTCGGACGGGTGCCGCGCCAGCGTCAGCGCGTGCTCGCCGTAGTAGGGACGATCGAGGTCGGAGACGTTGAGCGTCGCCTTGAAAACGGTGGACTTCAATGCCATAGAATGGTCGCGGCGGCGCGCCGTCGCGTTAAGCTGCTCCGGCGAGCGTGACGCGGTTGCGTCCCTGCTGCTTCGAGGCATAGAGCGCGCTGTCGGCGCGGGCGACGAAGTCGTTGGCCGATTCGCCGCCGCGGTAACAAGCGGCGCCCAGGGACACCGTCACGTTGGCGACGGTCTCCTTGTTGTCGGCGCGCTTGATGCGGCATCTCTCGACCATGGCGCGGATCTTCTCGGCGACGAAGCGCGCGCCGTCGAGCGGCGTGTCCGGCAGCAGGATGACGAACTCCTCGCCGCCGTAGCGCGCCGCGGTGTCCTTGCCCTTGACGTTGTCCTTGAGTATCTGCGCCACGGCGCGGATCACCTTGTCGCCGAACAGGTGGCCGTAGCTGTCGTTGACGCGCTTGAAAAAGTCGATATCGACGATGAGCAGGCTCGGCCCGGCTTCGGCGGTCTCGCGCGCCGCCAGGCTCTTGCCCAGCGCCATGTCGAAGCCGCGGCGGTTGATCAGCCCGGTGAGGCCGTCGGCGAGCGCGTCTTCCCGCGCCTTGGCGACTTCCTGGCGCAATGTTTCGATTTCGCGGCGGCTGTCGTCGAGGCGCCCCTTCAGCGTGGCGACGGCGCCCTGCATGTTGCGGGTCTGTTCGCGCAAGGTATCCATGCCCTCGCCCAGTCCCGCGCCCGGCAGCGATTCGGCCAGATCTTCGGACAACTGGTCCAGCACGCTGCCGAACTGATGCGCATGGTCGCCCGCCTGGGACGCGGAATGCGACATGTCCGCCATGACCTTCTGGAAACCCTCGCTGACGCGCTGCGCCAGATCGTGGTCGAGCTCGGCGATGTGCTTGTGGAAAAGTTCGTGGGTGACGCCCTCGTCGAGAAGCAGGCCGCCCTGCATGACGTCGTCGATGTGCGCCTTGAGCGCCGCGTTGCGGCCGGCCACGTATTCGTACCATACGGCATAGCTGACCGGATGCAAGGCCGCCGCCTGCTTGGACATCAACGGCAATGCCAGTCGCAGATACTCGGCGCTCTTTTCGATGCTATCGGAGTATTTCATCTTCTCCCCGTCCCAATGTCATAACAACCGCTAATATTCCTATTCTATCAATGTCGGCGGGAAGATAACCATCCCCCAGACCGCGTGCATGTTAGGTGGCCGGCGGCCACAAGCGCCTCACAAATGCCGCGGGTCCGCAATTCCCAGAAGGCGGCGCGATCCCTTATCATGCCGGCTACTTTCTCACACACGCATGAGGCCATGTTCATGAAGTTTTCCTACGACGTCGAAGAAGCCG
>DAIEEM010000243.1 GCA_027325905.1 Rhodocyclaceae bacterium | reverse complement strand
AAGGTGGCCAAGGTGCGTCTGACGAACGGATTTGAGGTGATTTCCTACATTGGCGGCGAAGGCCATAATCTGCAGGAACACTCAGTGGTGCTGGTGCGCGGCGGTCGTGTCAAGGATCTGCCGGGTGTGCGCTACCACATCGTGCGCGGTGCGCTCGACCTGCAAGGCGTGAAGGATCGCAAGCAGGCGCGCTCCAAGTACGGCGCGAAGCGTCCGAAGAAGTAATCCACGGTGGTGGCCGGCGCGAACGCGCCGGCACCGCGGCGCGGGTGTTCCCGGGCCGGCCGTGTCCCGCCAGCCGCGCGTGTTGCGAGGCTGAGTAAGTGCCCCGCTGATGCGGGGTTTGGGCATTTGCCCGACTGAAACGAAGGAAGCAGCAAGCATGTCTCGTCGTCGTGTCATCGCCAAGCGCGAAATTCTCCCCGACCCGAAGTTCGGCAACGTCGAAGTCGCCAAGTTCATGAACGTCGTGATGCTGTCCGGCAAGAAGGCGATCGCCGAAGCGATCGTGTACGGCGCGTTCGACACCATCGAGAAGAAGACCGGCAAGGATCCGGTCGAGGTGTTCACCCAGGCGCTGGGCAACGTCAAGCCGCTGGTCGAAGTCAAGTCGCGTCGCGTCGGCGGCGCCAACTACCAGGTGCCGGTCGAAGTGCGTCCGCAGCGCCGCATGGCGCTGGCGATGCGCTGGCTGCGCGAAGCCGCGAAGAAGCGCGGCGAGAAGTCGATGGCGCAACGCCTGGCCAACGAACTGGTCGAGGCCTCGGAAGGCCGCGGCGCGGCGATGAAGCGGCGCGACGAAGTGCACCGCATGGCCGAGGCGAACAAGGCCTTCTCGCATTTCCGGTTTTAAGAATCCCAGGACTGAATCATGGCACGCAAAACCCCGATCGAGCGCTACCGCAACATCGGTATCTCGGCGCACATCGACGCCGGCAAGACGACGACCACCGAGCGCATCCTGTACTACACCGGCGTCAATCACAAGATCGGCGAGGTGCACGACGGTGCGGCGACGATGGACTGGATGGAGCAGGAGCAGGAGCGTGGCATCACCATCACTTCGGCGGCCACGACCTGCTTCTGGAAGGGCATGGATCTGAGCCATCCCGAACACCGCATCAACATCATCGACACCCCCGGGCACGTCGACTTCACGATCGAGGTCGAACGCTCGATGCGCGTGCTCGACGGCGCGTGCATGGTCTATTGCGCCGTCGGCGGCGTGCAGCCGCAGTCGGAAACCGTCTGGCGCCAGGCCAACAAGTACAAGGTGCCGCGCCTGGCCTTCGTCAACAAGATGGACCGTACCGGCGCGAACTTCTTCAAGGTCTATGACCAGATGAAGGCGCGACTGAAGGCCAACCCGGTGCCCATCGTCTATCCGATCGGCGCCGAGGAAAACTTCAAGGGCGTCGTCGACTTGCTGAAGATGAAGGCCATCATCTGGGACGAAGCTTCGCAGGGCATGAAGTTCGACTACGTCGACATCCCGGCGGAGCTGCAGGCCGAATGCGAGAAGTGGCGCTCGAACATGGTCGAGGCCGCCGCCGAGGCGAACGAAGACCTGATGAACGCCTACCTCGAAGCTGGCGATCTCAGCGAAG
>DAIEEM010000228.1 GCA_027325905.1 Rhodocyclaceae bacterium | reverse complement strand
TGACCGGGCAGCCGCCCTTGTTCTCCGATTTGCCGGGGATCGGCTCGCCGATTTCGCAAGGCTTCTCTTCGCACTGCTTGTCGCGCAGTGCTTCGAGCCAGACCAGCAGATCCACCTCGCGGGCGGAAAAGCCCAGGTTCATGTAGCCGAGGTAGCCCTGGTTCACCAGCTCGAAGTCGCGCGAGCGCTCGTCGGCGTCGCGCATGTAGGGCGGGATGCTGTTCTCGGCCGGCCAGTTCTGCGACAGTCCCTTGAACATCGGGTAGCTGTCCGACAAGTGCTGGTCGATGGCCTTGACGAACTTGCGCTTGAGCTTCAACGGCACGTTCCAGATGAAGCGCATCAGCACCAGGCTCATGTCGTCGTTCCTGAGCAACTGGTTCCACAGCGTGTGCGTGAACTCGGCGCCGAGTTCCTCCTGCTGGAACTCCCAGACCACCGCCTGGGTGCCGTCGGCGAGGAACATGTCGCGGAACGCCTGCGGTTCCGCCAACAGGCGGCGCTGCAGCAACGCCAGTTGCTTCTGGTACACGCCGACAGCTTCGGACTGCTCAAGTGCGTCGAGCTGCGAACGGGTGGCTTCGAGCGCGCTGGTGGCGTGCAGGTAACGCTGCAGGTCTTCTTGACCGGCCTTGGTGGGATCGGGCGTGCTCATCGAATGATCTCCGCGTCGCAGTTGGCCGCCACCTTCTTGATGCGGGCCCGCAGTTCCGGCGTGTCGGACACGCGTTCGAGCGCGCCCGCGATCAGGCTGCCGACTTCCTTGGCCTGGCCGTCGACGACGATGAGGGTCTTCTCGAACAGTTCCGAGAGATCCTGGTAGCAGGTCTTGCAGTTGGTGCACTTGGCCTGGTCGGCCGCATCGAAGGTCACCAGCGCGTCGCCGGCAGCCGCCGCCGCGGCTTGGGCCGCACCGCCGGCGGCGGGCGCCGCCAGGGCGAAGCCGGCCATCGGCACGAAGCCGCCGCCGAGCGGCTCCTTCGACGAAGCCGCCAGTTCCGACATCGAACGGGCGATGGCGTCGATCGAAGACTCGCGCTGCTTCATCGCCTCCTGGTACTGCGCCTGCAGGCTCTCGATGCCGGCGCGGTGCGAGGCGTCGAGCCTGGTGACGTGATAGCCGCCGAGGTATTGCAGCATGTGCCAGTACCGGCGCCGCTCCTCGACCAACTGGACGACGATGCCCGAGACGGACAGCTTGATGAGCCGCTTCTTGGCATCGACGGACCAGATGTAAGGCGTCTTGCCTTCGCGGTCGGCGAGGCTCAGCTCGACGTAAGCGTCGACCTGCACCACGTTGGGATCGTCGCCGGAGATCTTGCGGAAGTGCTTCTTGAAGCGGTTCTCGCCGAGCGCGAAGTGGGCCGGCGTCAGCGGCATCGTCTTCAAGGCCAGCTTGCCGTCGTCGTCGACATGCTCGAGCGTCGTCGTGGTCCAGGTCCGGTCCGGGTCGGGGTTGCCGTCGAGCGAGAACCACTCGTTGAGCGAGACGCCGCGGCGCGGATCGTGCACGAACACCGGATTCATGCGCGACTCCACCGCCAGCCGCGCATGGCGATTGGAGGCGTCGTCGGCGATGCCGTGCTCGGGCTGGCAGGGCGTATAGACGTCGAATACCGCGGGCGCGTCGGTGTAGGTGAGGAACTCCAGCGTGTTCTTGAGGAAGTGTCCTTGCAGCGCCGTGCTGGTGGAACAGACGAAGACGTTGGGATGGAAGGAGGCGATCAGGCCGAGTTCCTTGCGGTGCTCGTGCTTGCCGCTGTGCATGGTGCCGATGCGCGCGAGGTCGGAGTCCTGTCCGAGGAAGCTCGCGGTCGAGGCCTGGCCGCCGGTGTTCGAGTAGGCGCCGGTATTGAGCACCAGGATCTTCAGCGGCGTGTCGGTGCACAGGATGCGCGACAGCGCGCCGAAACCGATGTCGTAGGTGGCGCCGTCGCCGCCCACGGTCATCACCGTCGGCAGGAGATTCAGTTCGTCGATCGTAAACTGGTTCCACGACAGCTTGTTGAATTCCTTGTTGTGGATTTCCGGATCGAAGGCGTCGTCCAGTTCGAGGCGCGCCAGGCGCAGGGCGCGCATGTCCTCGACGGCAGAAGCGGTCAGCCCCTCGAAGATGCCCTTGGCCAGCGGCTGGGCGTCCTGGAACAGGCTGTTGACCCAGGGATCGTTGTAGCAGTTGAACGGGAAGGTCGAGGCATAGACGCTGCTACAGCCCGTCGAATTGGCGATCACGGCGCCGGCGGGGCCGTTGCCGCCGGGACCGCTCTCGAACAGGTAGAGCCGTTTTTCGAGGGTCTCGATGACGTTGACAATGCGCTCGCGGCGCTCGTTGTCGGACTTGGTGACCAGCGTGGACTGCTTGAAGTTGAGGCGTTCGAGCAGGCCTTCGAGTTCGCGGATATGGTCGCGGCGGCGGCGGTCGAAGATGGCGCGGTTGGTCGCCATGACCAGGCGGATGGCGGTCACCTCGCCGCAGCCGCGGCAAGCGCCGTGGCCGCCGTTGGTGGCGTAATAGTTGGCGCGGTCGAGCATCAGGCGCTTGGTCTCGCCGCCGCCCTTGATAGCGCCGTCCACGAAGCGCGCCGGCGTGTTCGGCATCTTGGCGCCGAATTCGAAGCGGGCCTGGAGGTTCTCCATGACTTCGGCATTCTGCTCGCGGGCGACCAGGGCGCCCGGACCGCAGACATCGACGCATTCGAGGCAGCCGGTGCACTTCCACGGGTCGACATTGACCGCGTAGAGGCCGCCGCTGCCGGGATTGGTTTTCTCCATGGCATCGAAGAAGGGCCGCGTCTTCGCCACCGGATAGGCGGCGAGCGCTTCGGCGACCTTGCCGAAGTTCTTCAGCACGGTGACCTTGTCGGTCTCGAGCGTGCTCGCGGCGTCGGCGACCATCTCGTGCAGCGGGCGCGGCTGCTTGGTCTGCCGAACCATCTCGCGCACGGCCTCGGCCAGGGCATAGACGTGTTCGCGCATCGCCTCCTTCTGGGCCTCGACGACGTCGAGCTGGTGGATGGCCGTCATCAGCAGCTCGTGGATGTCGTGGACGTTGTTCGGAATGGCGGCGTCCGGGCAGACCAGGGCGCATTCCATGCATCCCGTGCACAGGTCGGCGTTGAACTCCGGCACGGTGCGGCGGAACAGGCCCTTGTCCTTCCAGGCCGATGTGCCGGCCGGCATGAACATGCCGGTGCCCGGCAATACCGGCGCTTCGGAGATGGTGCCGTCGCGGAAGTGGCTGGCGACGACGTCGTCGTAGTAGCCGCGGTCGCCGAAGCCGGCGCTGCCCGGCGAGCCGCTGGCGCGGCACATGCGCGCCGAGATGGCCACGGTGCGGCTGCTGGCTGCGGCGGGCCGGGATTCGGCCTTGGCGAAGGCGGCGCTGCTGTAGTCGACCTTGTGCGTGGCCTCGATGCCTTCGCGGATCACCGCCATGTTGCCTTCGACGACGGCGCCGCCCTTGCTGCCGAACTTCTTGGAGATCTGGTTGCGGATCTTATCCAGGATGACCTCGGCCGGCGCATCGGCCGAGACGCGGTCCACATGGCCGGCGACGGCGCCGATGAAGGCGATGCCCATCATGCGCGTTTCGAGTTCCGGCGTCGGCGCATGCTTCTTGGCCACGGCGAAGGCATCGACGATGTAGAAGCGGATCTTCTTGTCGCGGATGGTCTTGCGCGCCTGCGCCGGCATCTCCGCCCAGACTTCTTCTTCCGAAAGATTCGTCTGCATCATGAAGGTGCCGCCGGCCACCAGCCCCTTGAGGGGATTGGTGTGGCTGAAAACCTTGTGGTCGGGCGAGATGACGATCTCGACGTCTTCGAGCTCGGCGTTGGTGATCTTGATCGGCTCGGGCGACAGCGTGATGTAGTAATTGGTCGGCGCGCCGCTCTTCTCGGAGCCGTACTTCGGCGCCGACTTGGAGTGCATGCCGAGCACGCCGGCGAGGATGTCGGTCAGGAGCTTGCCGGAGGCGATGGTGCCGTAGCCGCCGACGGAGTGGAAGCGGACGCGGAAGGCGTTCTTCGGCAACAGGTTCGGATTTTCGCCGCTGTCGAGCGCCATCAACTCGGTTTCCGGGTAGGCGGCCTTGAGCCGCGCCTGCAACTCGGCGACGCGTGGGCTGGGATTCTTGGCGAAGAACTGCGAGCCGAGGTAGATCATCGGCGCCATGCCGCCCTTCTGCATGTTCTCGAAGCCGGCGATCAGGTGGCGCGGCTGCAGGTCGTGGCCGCCGAGGCCGAAGAACGCGGTGGTGATGCGCGGCATGTGGGTGATCGCCGGGATGCCGGCGTGGCGCTCGCCGGAGGCGTTCTCGGCGCCCTTGAACAGCGCCTGGGTGACGAAGCTGGTCAGCGCGGTCTGGTCGGAGCGCTCCAGCACGGTGACGGCCTTCTTGCCGTTCAGCGCGGCGACCAGTTCGGCTTCGGGGAAGGGTTGCAGCAGCTTGATCGCGACGCAGCCGACCTTCTTACCTTGGCTGCGCAAGTAAGTGACGACCGCTTCGACGTCGTCGGCGACGGAACCGAGGCCGACCATGACGCATTCGGCGTCGGCGCACATGAAGGTCTGGACGGGCGAGTACTCGCGGCCCGTCAGTTCCGCGTACTCGGCCATGGCTTGGCGCACGAAGCGCGGCACGTCGACGGCGAAGTGGGTGCGGTGGTCGGCGGCGCCGGCCTGGAAGTCGGGCTGGTTCTGCACGCCGCCGGTGAGGCTGGGGTTATTGACGTCGACCAGGGCCGGCACCCGCTGGCGCGTACCCTTCTCGTGGGCGTTGAGCCACTGGCGTTTCCACTGGCCGTGCAGTTCTTCCGGAATCCAGGCCAGCGTGTCCTTGATGCGCGCGCCCTTGTTGTCCTTTTCGACGGCCTCGGCGTGGCTGTCGAGATAGTGTTCGAGCTGCTTCAGG
>DAIEEM010000220.1 GCA_027325905.1 Rhodocyclaceae bacterium | reverse complement strand
GAAGACACCGGCCGCGCGCTGGATTGCGCCTTGGCGCTGGAAGCCGGCGGCGTGCAGGAACTGGTGGTGCACGCCCGCACCAAGGCCGACGGATACCGGCCGCAGGTGCGCTGGGAATGGATCGCGCGCATCCGCGAAGTGGTGAAGCTGCCGATCATCGCCAACGGCGAGGTGTGGACCGTCGCCGACTATCGCCGCATCCGCGCCGCCACCGGCTGCGACGACGTCATGCTCGGCCGCGGCGCCGTCGCCGATCCGCTGCTGGCGCGGCGCATCCGCGCCGGCGCGGCAGAGGATGCGGATGCGGACTGGGCCGCCGTGGCGGCGATGATCGCCGACTTCTGGGTTCAGGTGCAGGCGAAGGTCTTGCCGGCGCAGGCGCCGGGGCGTCTCAAGCAGTGGCTGGGGCTGATGCGGCGCAGCTATGCCCCGGCCGACGCGCTGTTCCTGGCGTTGCGCGAACTGCGCCTGGCGCGCGAGGTGTCGCCGCTGCTGCAGCGCCATCTCGCGGCGGCAACGGCTTGAAGCGGAGGCTTCAGGATTTCTTCGCGCCGTCGTCGTCGGCGCTGCCGGATTCCTGCTGCGTCCCGGAGAGCGAACGGCGATTCGCGAACGCCCAGGCGATCACCGCCGCTCCGGCCATCAAGACCATCCACTCGAAGTTCTCCAACAGCCACAGCATGGCGCATCCTTTCTGTCGTCCTCGACGCAACGGCGTTTCATCCAGCGGCTAATGATAGGCGAAAAAAAACCGCAGCCGCGGCTGCGGTTCTTCCTGCGTGCTGCGACTTACGTGGGCTTGATGGTCGAGGCCTGCTTGCCCTTCGGGCCCATCTTGACCTCGAAGCTTACCTTCTGGCCTTCTTGGAGCGACTTGAAGCCGCTGCCCTGAACTTCGGAGAAGTGCGCGAACAAGTCGTCGCTGCCGTCGTCCGGGGTGATGAAGCCGAAGCCCTTCGCGTCGTTGAACCACTTTACGGTACCAGTTGCCATGTGACATTCCTTGAAAGAGTAAGAGATCGGGCAGGTGCCCGGTAATGCACGCGACATCAAGAAAGCCGGTTGGCAGCGGAAAAACGGCGCCGTAACGGCGGATGACCACAGAACGGCAAGACGTTACTTGAATCGGATGCCCGGCCACCATACTGGCACAACCGGCGAATGGCAAGCATTAAGTTGGCGTGGCGATGCCGGCCGCGGGCGACGGAACTCCACACCGGCGCCCCGATACCCGCTAACATTCGCCGCCATGTTTCCTTTTCGTTATGAACTGTGGATCGGCCTGCGCTATACGCGCGCCAAGAAGCGCAACGGCGGCCGCAATCCCTTCATCTCCGTCATCTCGCTGATTTCCCTGCTCGGCATCGCGCTCGGCGTGGCGGCGCTGATCGTCGTGCTCTCGGTGATGAACGGCTTCCAGAAGGAACTGCGCACGCGCATCCTCGGCGTCGCTTCGCATATCGAGGTTTCCGGCGCCGGCGGCGATCTGGCCGACTGGACCCGCGTGGTGCAGGAGGTGGCGCGCCATCCGCGCGTCGTCGCGGCGGCGCCCTACGTGCAGCAGCAGGGCATGCTGGCCTACGACCAGCAGGTGCGCGGCGTCATGGTGCGTGGCATCGTGCCGCAAGCCGAGGAGCGGGTCGCCGATTTCGAGCGCCACATGAAGGTCGGCCGGCTCGACCTGCTCAAGCCCGGCGAGTTCGGCATCGTGCTGGGAACGGAGCTGGCGCGCGCGCTCCAGGTCGACGTCGGCGACAAGGTGACGCTGATCGCGCCGCAGGGCCTGGTGACGCCGGCCGCGGTGCTGCCGCGCCTGAAACAGTTCCGGGTCGTGGGCCTGTTCGAGGTCGGCATGTTCGAGTTCGATTCCGGCCTGGCGCTGGTCGACATGGCGGACGCGCAGAAGCTCTATCGCATGGGCGACGCCGTCTCCGGCGTGCGCCTCAAGGTCGACGACCTCTTCGCCGCGCCGCGGATCGCCCGCGAGCTGCTGCGCTTCGTCGACGCCGACGCCTACATCACCGACTGGACGCGCAGCCACGCCAATTTCTTCCGCGCCGTCGCCATCGAGAAGAACATGATGTTCCTGATCCTGTTGCTGATCGTCGCCGTTGCCGCCTTCAACATCGTGTCGACGCTGGTGATGGCGGTGACCGACAAGCAGGCGGACATCGCCATCCTGCGCACGCTCGGCGCCAGTCCGCGCAGCATCATGCAGGTGTTCATCGTCCAGGGCGCGCTGATCGGGGCGGTCGGCCTGGCGGCCGGCGTCGCCGGCGGCGTGCTGCTGGCGCTCAATATCGACGTCGTCGTACCGGCCATCGAGCATGCCTTCGGCATCCATTTTCTCGCCAAGGACGTCTACTACATTTCCGAACTGCCCTCCGACCTGCAATGGCGCGACGTCGGCGTCATCGCCAGCGTGTCCTTCGTGCTGACGCTGCTGGCGACGCTGTATCCGTCCTGGCGCGCGGCGCGCGTCAATCCGGCCGAGGCCTTGCGCTATGAGTGACGCCGTTCTCGCCTGCGCCGGCCTGAAGAAGATATTCCACCAGGGCGATGCCGACGTGCCGGTGCTGCTGGGCATCGACCTCGTCATCGGCCGCGGCGAGCGCGTCGCCGTCGTCGGCGCCAGCGGCTCGGGCAAGAGCACCCTGCTGCACCTGCTGGGCGGGCTCGACCGGCCTACCGAAGGCGCGGTGCAACTGCTCGGCCGCGACCTGGCGAGCGTCGACGACGGCGAGCGCGGCCGCTTGCGCAACGAAAGCCTCGGTTTCGTCTACCAGTTCCATCATCTGCTGGGCGAGTTCTCGGCGCTGGAGAACGTCGCCATGCCGCTCTTGATCCGGCGCCTGGCGCGCGCGGAAGCAGAGGAGCGGGCGGCGGCGATGCTCGCGCGCGTGGGCTTGAGCGAACGCCTGCTGCATCGGCCCGGCGAACTGTCCGGCGGCGAGCGCCAGCGCGCCGCCATCGCCCGCGCCCTGGTGACGCAACCGGCGTGCGTGCTGGCCGACGAGCCGACCGGCAACCTCGACCGGCAGACCGCCGACCGCGTCTTCGACCTCATGCTCGAACTCAACGCCGATCACGGCACCAGCCTCATCGTCGTCACCCACGACGCCGGCCTGGCCGCGCGCACCGGGCGCATCCTGCATCTCGAGGACGGGCGCCTGGTCTAGGAGCCTTTTCCAGTAGGAATCATGCCCCGCGCCGGTGGGCGGCGGGGGCTGTCAGCGCGGCACGAAGCTCATCCAGGCACCGCTTTCGATCGTGCTCCGCGGCACTTTCTGGCCCTGGAAGAAAATGACGATATCCTTGCCCTGAGCGACGCGGATGAGTTCGTCCGGCGCAATCGCAACGCTCACCTTCTCGCCGTCGCCGACGGCGATGCGGACGCCTTCTCCCTGATCGCCGCGCTTTTTCCGGTAGAGGACGGTCGGCTCGTTGCAAACGAGCAGGAACACGCCGGCCGACCGGCGCGGGTTCGCGCCTTTCACCGCCACCACGTTTTCCTGATCGTTTCCCGTGCCGTCGGGAGTGGACGGCACAGGATCGGGGGGCGCGACGGAGAGGCTGGGGGCTAGCGGCGGGGCATCTCCATCGCCGGTTTTCGGCTCGCTTTGCGCATCGCCGGCGGTGGCGGGAGGCGCTTTCGGCGCCGGCGTGTCGTTCAAGATGGAATCTGCCTTGAGCGCAACGTCCTCGGCCGGGGGGGCGACGCCCTGATGGCGGCTCATCCAGACGACGGCGCCGCCGGCAACGACCAGGAAAATGGCCAAGCCTATCGTGCGCACGCCCCGCCATCGCGCCGTGAGCCTGGCGTCGTCGGCGCCGGGCA
>DAIEEM010000218.1 GCA_027325905.1 Rhodocyclaceae bacterium | reverse complement strand
CGGCTTGGCGTGCTGCATGCGGTGGCGGATCTCCGCCCATAGCCGACGCAGATAGGCGATGTCGGCCAGCAGTTCCTCGTCGCGGGCGTCTTCGGCCATGGTGCGGACGATGTAGCCGCCGACTTCGTCCGCCGGCAGCAGCGCCTGGATGCGCACGCGCAGGCGTTCGCGGTCGGCCTCGTCGCCGATGCGCTGGGAGATGCCGATGTGCTTTTCCTGCGGCAGGTAGACCAGCAGGCGGCCGGCCAGCGAGATCTGCGTCGATAGGCGGGCGCCCTTGCTGCCGATCGGATCCTTGAGCACCTGTACCATGAGGTTCTGGCCCTCGGCGAGGATCCTCTCGATCGGCTGCCCGGCGCCGCCGTTGCCGTGGCGCTCTTCCCAGATGTCGGCGACGTGGAGGAAGGCGGTGCGGTCGATGCCGACGTCGACGAACGCCGACTGCATGCCCGGCAGCACGCGCACGACGCGGCCGTAATAGACGTTGCCGACGATGCCGCGGCCGTTGGTGCGTTCGACGTGGAGCTCCTGCACCGCGCCCTGCTGCACCAGGGCGACGCGCGTCTCCTGCGGCGTGAAGTTGATGAGGAATTCTTCCGTCATGTCGGGTACCCGAATCGTCTCAGCAGCAGCGCAGTTTCGCATAGCGGCAGGCCGACGATGCCGGAGGGCGAGCCGCGCACTTCGGCGACGAACACCGCGGCGCGGCCCTGCAGGCCGTAGGCGCCGGCCTTGTCGCGCGGCTCGCCGCCGGCGACGTAGCGGCGGATTTCGTCGGCGTCGAGTTGACGGAAGCGCACTTCGCTGACGTTGGCGAGGCATTCGCCGGCGCCGCCATGGGCGAGCGCCACGGCAGTGATGACGCGATGCGTGCGGCCCGACAGGCGGTGCAGGATGGCCGTCGCCTCGGCGTCGTCGCGCGGCTTGCCGACGATTTCGCCGTCGACGTCGAGCGTGGTATCGGCGGCGAGCACGGGACGGGCGATCAGCTTGCGCACGGCGACCAGTTCGGCGCCGTGCGCAGCCTTGGCCGCGGCGACGCGGCGGGCGTAGGTTTCCGGCGCCTCGCCGGGCAGCGGCGTCTCGTCGGTGGCAGCATCCTCCCGCGGCGGCGTGCGGAACATCAGCAGGTCGAAGTGCACGCCGATCTGCGCCAGCAGCTCGCGGCGGCGCGGACTTTTCGATGCGAGGTAGATGCGCGGCTCCATCAGCATATCTAGTCCCGGTGGTAGGGGTGGCCCTTCATCAGACTGGCGGCGCGATACAAGGCTTCCGCAAGCACCACGCGCGCCATGCCGTGGGGCAAGGTCAGGCTCGACAGCCGCAGAGTTTCGTCCGCGGCGCTCTTGACGCTGGCGTCGAGGCCGTCCGGCCCGCCGATCAGGAAGGCGACATCGTCGCCGGCCGCCGCCCAGCCGGCGAGGCGTTCGGCCAGGGCGCGCGTCGTCAGGTCGGCACCGCGCTCGTCGAGGACGACGCGGCGGCAGCGCGCCGGCAAGGCCGCGCGCAGGCGCTCGGCTTCCGCCCTGGTCAATGTTGCCACAGGTTTGCCGCCGCTGCGCGGTTCCGGCTTTACCTCGGTGAGCGACAGGGGCATCTCGCGCGGCATGCGCCTGGCGTATTCGGCGAAGCCGTCGTCCACCCAGCCCGGCATGCGCGTGCCGACGGCGACGACGAGAAGCTTCACTCGGCCGCCGCGCCCTTGGCCTTCCGTTTGGTCGGCTTCGCCTGCCACAGCTCTTCGAGGTTGTAGTAGCTGCGCACCGACGGCTGCATGACATGGACGACGATGCCGCCGAGATCGACGAGCACCCAGTCGCCGTTGTCCTCGCCTTCGACGCCGACGACTTCGCCGCCGGCCTCCCTGACCTTGTCCTGGACGTTGCGCGCCAGCGACTTGACCTGGCGGTTCGAACTGCCGCTGGCGACGACGATGCGGTCGAAAAGCGAGGTCAGCTTGGTGGTGTTGATGACTTCGATGTCCTCGCCCTTGATGTCTTCGAGTGCGGCGACGACGATTTTCTGTAGCTTGCGAACGTCCATGTATTAGGCCAAGTAAAGGTGATGGCGGCGAATATAGTCGAGAACGCCGGCCGGCAGCAAATCGGTTAATTGCGCATCGTCGCCGCTGGCGCGCAACCGTTCGCGCACGGCGGTGGCGGAAAGGTCGGCGGGCTCGACGGGCTCGATCTCGAAGCCGACGATGGCGCCGGCCGGGGCGGCGGCCAGCGCGGCATGGTCGGGACAACGGCGCGAGCGGAATATCTCGGCCAGTTCGGCGTCCATGTTTCCTTCCTGCAGTTCGGCGCCCGGCCGCGCCGCCACCGCGAGGTGCGCCAGGCCGAACAGTTCGCGCCAGCGGTGCCAGGCGGGCAGCCCGAGGAAAGCGTCGGCGCCGACCAGCAGCACGAACGGTCTTTCTTCGCCGTAGCCGCGGCGCAGGCGCTCGAGCGTCGGCACAGTGAAGCTCGGCGCATCGACCGTCGCCTCGGCGGCATCGACGGCGAAGCGCGCCTCGCCGGCGGTCGCCAGGCGCACCATGGCCAGGCGGTGCGCGGCGCCGGCGTGCGGCGCCTGCCGGTGCGAAGGCCGCCCGGCGGGAATCCACAGCACGCCGTCGAGCCGCAATTGCGCCAGCGCGGCGCGCGCCAGGTGGAGATGGGCGCGATGGACCGGGTCGAAGGTACCGCCCAGGATGCCCAGCGGGCCTTCTTCAGGCATGCTCGTCCATCGGCGGATGGAAGATGTCGCGGTAGCCGACATAGACGCTGGCCGTCAGCACCGGCGCCAGCAGGAACAGCATCAGCATGCGCACGACCACCTGCACCACCTGCACGGCGGAATCCGACACCGAACCGGCGAGCATCAGGGCGAGGCCGGGAACGGCCACCGCCACGGCGCCGACGACGAAGAGGTAGGCGGCGAGCGCCCGCCAGTTGCGCACGCAGGCGACGAAGCTGAAGAACACCGACTTGGCGGCGGGCACGCCGTCCCAGCCGGTCAGGTAGGGCGGAAACAGAAAGGCCATGAGGAACGGGATCGCCAGCAGCAGCAGGCGCAACAACTCCCAGACGAGTTCCGGGTCGTCGCCCTTCTCGAAGTCGGCGAAGGTCACGCCGCCGTTTTCGAGCAGCAGGACGATGCCGATGAAGATGAAGGCGCCGACCAGGTGCATGCCGCCCAGGCGCAGCATGGGGATGCCGTTGCCCTTGATGCCGTGCAGCAACGCACCGGGCAGCAGGCGGTTGCCCTGGTCGGCGATGCGGGCGCCGTTGGCGACGATCAGCACCATGGTGGGCAGGGCCAGGGGCAGCAGGAAGGGGCCGACGCCGGGCAACAGGCTCACGCTGACCTGCACCACCAGCAGGTAGGTCAGGGTCAGCGCGGTGAGCAGCGGCGGATTGCGCCGAAACAACTGGTAGCCGGCGACCAGCCAGAAAACGCCGCGTTTGGCCGGCAAGCGGCGGGCCTGCATGGGGCGGCCGGGGCTGTCAGAAATGGCCGATAACCCACATCGGGACGCTTATGCCCTTGTCCATCGATTCCTGGCGCGCCCAGGTGCCGTCGCCTCTCGAATCGATCAGGTAGTACGGCGTGCCGCCACCGGGCGGCGTCACCTTGACCATGTAGAGCTTGCCGTTGACGCGGTATTCCTCTTCCTTGGTATCGCCGTGCTGGACGATGGTGACCTGCGGTTCGAGCGCGTCGTCGGAGACGCCGGGCGGCGGCGGCGGCACGTCCGGCAGCGGCTGCAAGTCGGCCGGACGGTTCTGCGCCGCGACCGGCAGTGCGGCGAGCAGGAAGAGGGCAAGAATCAGGCGGCGCATGGCGGAATCCTCGTGAAGATATGTCGATTGTAGCCTAAAGCCAAACTTGGCCGCCCCTTTGAGCGGGAAGAGTCGGGTGCGCGCCAAGGGAGGCGGGTGGTCGCCGCCGCTTCGTGTCCCCCGTC
>DAIEEM010000181.1 GCA_027325905.1 Rhodocyclaceae bacterium | reverse complement strand
TTTCGGCGCCGCCATCCTGGTGCAGATCGCGCTCGCCTCAGCCGCCGCGCTGGCCGGCGAAGCGGCGATCCTGAGCCTGCGCGACAAACCGGTGTGGCTGTTCATCAGCGACGGCAGCGCGCTGGTCACCGGCTGGCTGATCGCCCTTTCGCTGCCGCCGATCGCACCGTGGTGGATGGTCGTCGTCGCCACGCTGATCGCCATCGTCGTCGTCAAGCATCTCTACGGCGGCCTCGGCCAGAACCCGTTCAACCCTGCCATGGCGGCGTTCTGCATCATGATCGTCGCCTATCCGCAGTTGATGTCGCAATGGCCGGCCGCCGGCCACCACGGCGACTTCGCCACGCAGCTGCAGCTGATCTTCGGCGGCGGCCCACGTACGCTCGGCGAACTCGACGCGGTCACCATGGCGACCGCCCTCGACACCCTGCGTACCGCCCTGCATGGCGCCGACAGCCACGCCACCGTTGCCGGCGTGCTCGGCAGCCAGCCGACCTTCGGCATGTTCGGCGGCAACGGCTGGGAATGGGTCGCCGCCGCCTACCTGCTCGGCGGCGCCTGGCTGATCCAGCAAGGCATCGTCACCTGGCACATCCCCGTCGCCTTCCTCGCCGTGCTCGGCGCCGCCGCGGGTCTCGCCCACGGCATTGCGCCGGACCGCTATGCCGGGCCGCTGTTCCACCTCTTCTCTGGCGGCGCCATGCTCGGCGCCTTCTTCATCGCCACCGATCCCGTCTCCGGCGCGACGACGCCGAAGGGCAAGCTCATCTATGCCTCCGGCATCGCCGTGCTGGTCTGGATCATCCGCAGCTTCGGCGCCTATCCCGACGGCATTGCCTTCGCCACGCTGCTGATGAACATCTGCGCACCGCTGATCGACCTCCACACGCAGCCGCCGGTATTCGGCCACAAGAATGGCGGCCAGCCATGAGCCCCGAGAACATCTCCCCACCGCGCGCCGCCAACGTCGTGCGCATCTCGACCAGCACGGCGCTGGTGCTGCTGCTGTTCACGCTCGCCTTCACCGCGCTGATGGCGGCAACCTACCAGTTCACCAAGGGCACCATCGCCGCCAACGCGCTGGCGGCGAAGATGGAACTGATCGGTACGGTACTGCCGCCCTCGTCCTACAACAACGACCTGCTCAAGGACGCCGTCGAACTGCCGGCGACGCCGGCGCTCGGCACCGATGCGCCGTCGCACGTCTACCGCGCGCGCAAGGGCGGCGAGCCGTCCGCGCTGGTGCTGGAAGCCGCCGCGCCCGACGGCTACAGCGGGCGCATCGACCTGTTGATCGCCGTCAAGGCCGACGGCGAAATCGCCGCCGTGCGCGTCACCGGCCACCACGAGACGCCGGGCCTGGGCGACTACATCGACCCGAAGAAGGACAAGAACAAAGCGCATCCCTGGATCAGCCAGTTCGACGACCTCGGCTTCGAACGCGTCAAGCCCGAGGCATGGCACGTGAAGAAGGACGGCGGCCATTTCGACGCCCATGCCGGCGCCACCATCTCGGCGCGCGCCGTCACCAACGCCGTCGGCCGCGCGCTGAAATTCGCCGTCGACAACAGCCATCACCTTTTCGAGGAAGAAGAGGAAGAGGAGCACTGACCGTGGGCATCTATCGCGATATCACCTGGAACAGCCTGTGGAAGCAGAACCCCGGCCTAGTGCAGTTGCTCGGCATGTGCCCGCTGCTGGCGATGAGCACCAGCGTCGTCAACGCCGCCGGCCTCGGCCTGGCCACGGTATTCGTCATGGCCATGTCGAACTATGCCGTGGCGCTGTTGCGCAGCTTCATTCCCTATGAAATCCGCATTCCGGTGTTCATCCTCATCATCGCCGCGCTGGTGACGGTGGTGGACTTCGCCATGAACGCCTGGCTGCACCAGCTCTATCTCGTGCTCGGCATCTTCATCCCGCTGATCGTCACCAACTGCATCGTGCTGGCGCGCGTCGAAGCCTTCGCCGCCAAGAATGCCGCCGTTGCCGCCGCGCTCGACGGTGCCATGATGGGCCTGGGCCTGACGCTGGTGCTGGTCGTCCTCGGCGCCATCCGCGAACTCGTCGGCCAGGGCACGCTGTTCGCCGGCATCGACATGGTCATCCCGACGGCCAAACCCTGGCAGATGCTGTCGTCCGACTATCCGGGATTTCTCGTCGCCATCCTGCCGCCCGGCGCCTTCTTCGTGCTCGGCATGCTGATCGCCGGGCGCAACTGGATCGTCGCGCGCGCCGAGCGGCGCGAAACGGCGCGCCGCCAAGCTCTCGCAACAAGCTAATCGAGCGCAGCGAGCCGGAACGCTCCCCGCCGGAGGGCGGGGTCGCGGGTGGGACGTTATGGCCCGGCCTTGCCGGCAGCGGGCATCAGCCCGCCGCCGGCAGCGCGAACCAGAACTCGCTGCCTTCGCCGGGCCGGCTCGATGCCCCTATCCCCCCACCCATCGCTTCGGTAAGGCGCTTGGCCAGCGCCAAGCCGATGCCGGTACCCTCGACGCCGTTTTCCGCCGCATCCAGGCGCGAGAACGGCTTGAACAGTTCGCCCATCAGCTCCGGGCGGATGCCGCGGCCGCTGTCGGCGACGACGATGCGCCAGCGCTCGCCGTCGCGGCGCGCCTCGACGCGCACGCTGCCGGCCGCGCGGTTGTATTTCACCGCGTTGGCGAGCAGGTTGAGCACGACCTGTTTGAGACGCGTGCGGTCGGCGCGCACGGTGCACTCCGGCGGGATCGAAGCCGCGACGTCGATACCGTTCATGCGGGCCAGCGGCGACACGACTTGCAGGCAGTCGTCGACCACCGCCGCGACCGCGATCGCTTCCGGCAGCAGATTGAGATGGCCCGATTCGATGCGGGCCAGATCGAGAATCTCGTTGATGAGGTCGAGCAAGTGCAGGCCGGCACTGTGGATCGCCTGCGGATAGGCGCGCAGTTCCAAGCTCGGATGGCTCGCCAACTCGCCTTCCAGCAACTGGGCGTAGCCGAGAATGCCGTTCAGCGGCGTGCGCAGTTCTTGGCTCATGTTGGCGAGAATGCTCGACTTCGCCTGGTTGGCGCGCTCGGCCTCGGCCTTGGCATGGATCAACTCGCGGCGGATGCGCTTGAGCATGCGCGAGCGCTTGGCGCGCGCCACCACGGCGGCGACGAGGACGTCTATCTGCACCGGCTTGGTGAGAAAATCGTCGGCGCCGAGGTCGAGGGCGGCCATCTGCCGCTGGATGTCGGTCTCGCTCGAAAGGAAGAGGATCGGCGTATCGGACAAGGCTTCGTCCTGCCGCAGCAGCGCGGCCAACTCGAAGCCGTTGCAGCCGGGCATATAGACGTCGGTGACGATGACGTCGGGCCGAAACTCGGCCACCGCATGCGCTGCGGCGAGCGCTTCGTTGCAGGCGCGCGTCTCCAGGCCCGCTTCGCGCAGCACGGCCTGGTAGAGATCGGTCAAGGCGCGGTCGTCGTCGACCAGCAGCGCGCGGAACGGCGGGCTGGAGTGCCGCAGGGTCACGCCGTCGAGGATCGCAACCAGCTTGCCGACGTCGACCGGCTTCTTCATGAAGCGCGTGGCGCCCAGGCGCACGGCGTCCAGCCTGGCGGCGAAATCGTCGCCGGCGGAAAGGCAGAACAGATGCACCGGCGGGAACGGACCGGTGCGGAAACGCTCGATGCAGGCCCGCGTATCCGGATCGGCGCGCCCCGCGGCCAGGTCGGCGACGATGGCCAGCGGCGCCTCGCGCTCGGTGGCGTCGAGCAGTTCGCCCATTTCCGCTATCGGCACCGGTTCGTAGCCCGCTTCGCGCAAAGCGCCGTCCAGCATGGCGCCGACGGCGCGGCTCTCAAGCAGCAGGCAGACCCGCCGGTTGCGGCCCGGCCCCGACTCGGCAATCTCGGCGATCAGCCGCGGCAGTTGGTCCGTCGCCGCGTATTCGCCGCCGATCCTGCGCCGCAGGCCGTCGAGCAGCACCGCCACCTGCCGGCAATCGCCCTCGGCGAGCGGCTCCAGTCCGCGGTTGGCGTGGAAGCTCAACAGCGACAGCGCCAGTTGGCGAACCTTCTCGTCGCCGGCGCGTCCGCCTTGAAAGGCAATGTCGCACAACAGGTCGCTGACCTGCCGCGAGGCGCGTTCGCCGCCGCGGACAAGATATTCGTCGAAGGCCGCGTCCAGGCTGTCCAGCAAACTGTGCAGATTGCTCGAAGTTGTATCCGCCATGTTCCTAGAATATCTCCCTGCGCCGCCGGAACCGTTGCCGACGGTCGTGCTCGGTGCCGCCAGATCATAACGTATTACCGCAGCCGATTGCTGCCGCTGCAGCCGCCGCGCGCGCCATCGGCTACACTCGCTCCATGACGCCGAAGAATGTCCGTGCCCTGTTCGCCCGCCTGGCGCAGGCGAACCCACAGCCCGTCACCGAACTCGACTATGCCACGCCCTTCCAGCTGCTCGTGGCCGTGGTGCTGTCCGCCCAGGCGACCGACAAGAGCGTGAATCTCGCCACGCGCGAACTCTTCCGTGCGGCGGCGACGCCGGCGGCCGTCGCCGCCCTCGGCGAAGAAGGCCTGCTGCCCCACATCCGCAGCATCGGTCTCTACAAGACCAAGGCCCGGAACATCGCCGCCCTCGCCCGCCTGCTGCTCGAACGCCACGGCGGCGAAGTACCGCACGACCGCGCCGCCCTCGAAGCCCTGCCCGGCGTCGGCCGCAAGACCGCCAGCGTCGTGCTCAACATCGCCTTCCACGAACCGACCATCGCCGTCGACACGCACGTCTTCCGCGTCGCCAACCGCACCGGCCTGGCGCCCGGCAAGGACGCGGCGGCCGTGGAAAAGAAGCTGCTCGAAACCGTGCCGCCCGAATACGGCCTGCACGCCCATCATTGGCTGATCATGC
>DAIEEM010000180.1 GCA_027325905.1 Rhodocyclaceae bacterium | reverse complement strand
CTTCGCTCGTCGGCAGGCTGCCGGCGACGACCTTGTAATGACGGTTGAAGACGGCGTCGACTTCGCGCAGGGCGATGAAATACTCGATGCCCTGGTTGATGACGATGTCCGACTGGGAAATCACGCCGCAGGGCCGTCCGGCGTCGTCGATGACGAGGAAGTGGCGCACCGACTCCTCGCGGAAACGCAGCGCCGCCTCGCCGATGCCGGTGGTTATCGGCAGCGTCTTCACTGGCGCGGACATGAACTGCGCGACCGCCGACTGCAATATGCCGGGCGCCGCGAAATCGAGCGTCAGCGCATCGCGTTCGGTCCAGATGCCGACGATTTCGCCCGCCTCTTCGATCATGATCGAACTGCAATGCGCCTCGGCCATGCGCCGCGCGGCGTCGGCGAGCGGCGTCTGCGCCGGGCAGGAGAGCAGCCCGGTGCGAAGGATTTCCCTGATGGTTATTTCGGCTTGCATCGGCAGCATGTTAGCGCGTGTCGCCCCGGCACGCCGACTTATCCTCCCGCGAAGACTGCGGCCGCAGTCGGCATCAACGGCGGCTCTGGATTTCCTCGATGAAACCCTGCATGCCGGTCCGGATGTTGGCGGCGTTGCCCTCGTCGGTATCGATATGCATGGCCAGCCGATAGTTCGGATTCACGCGCACGACGACGTCGCCGTAGATGAGTTCGCGGTCGCCGGCGACGCGTACCCGCACCACGTATTTGTCGCGCAGGCGCAGGCGCATGGCGTCCTCGGGCGACATGTGGATGTGGCGCTGGGCGCAGATGACGCCGCGTTCGATGGCGGCCTTGCCGGCCGGGCCTTCGAGCACGACGCCCGGCGTGTTGGCGAGGTCGCCGGATTCGCGGATCGGCGGCTGGATGCCGACCTTGAACTGCTCGGTCATGGCGATCTCGACCTGGGTTTCCTTGCGCGTCGGCCCCAGCACGCGCACGTTGGCGATCCTGCCCTTGGGGCCGATCAGATCCACCTTCTCGGCGCAGGCGAACTGGCCGGGCTGCGACAGTTCGTGCTCGGGTGTGAGCTGGTGGCCGGGGCCGAACAGCTTGTCCACGTCGGCCTGCGACAGGTGCACGTGATGGGCCGAGACCTCGATGGGAATCGGCGCTGCCGCCTGGTCCTTGATGGCGAGCGTGATCTGGTTGCGCTCGATGGCGCGCAGCGCCTCCCAGGCCAGCAGGCGCTCGTCGTTGTTGGCGACGACGATGATCTTCACCGGCGAATCGTCGGTCGAGATGACCGCATCGGCGCCTGCCGCGCCGAGACGGCTGTTCTTTTCCTCGTCGAGCTTGATGCCCATGTAGGCCAGGCCCTGGCAGGCGAGGCTGCGCACCAGCGGACTGGTCTCGCCGATGTCGCCGGTGAAGGCCAGCACGTCGACGCCCCCCATCGCCGCGACATAGGCGCCGATGTTCTTGCGCACCTGGTAGCAAAACGCCTTGTGCGCCAGCAGCGCGCGGTGGTGGCCTTCCTCCGCCGCCGCCTCGATCTCGTGGATGTCGCCGGAGATGCCGGAGATGCCCTTGAGGCCGCTGTCGGAATTGATGAGCTGGCCCAGGGCCGCCGGGCTCATATGGAAATGCTCCATCAAGTGGATCATCACGGCCGGGTCTACGCTGCCGGCGCGGCTGGGCATGATCAGGCCGTCGGCCGGGGTCATGCCCATCGTCGTGTCGACCGAGCGGCCGTGGTCGATGGCGCAGATCGAGGCGCCGACGCCGAGGTGGCACGAGATGATCTCCAGTTCGCCGAGCGGCCGCTTGACCATCTCCGCCGCCTTCAGCGAGACGAAGCGGTGCGAGGTGCCGTGGAAGCCGTAGCGGCGGATGCCTTCCTTCTTGTAGTAGTCGTAGGGCAGGCCGTAGAGGTAGGCGTAAGTCGGCAGGCTGTGGTGGAAGGCAGTATCGAAGACGGCGACGTGCGGCACGCCGGGGAAGAACTTCATCGCCTCGCGGATGCCTTCGAGGTTGTGCGGATTGTGCAGCGGCGCAAAGGGCGCCAGCGCCTCGATGTCGGCGATCACTTGCGGCGTGACGATTGCGGAGCTGGAGAACTTGGCGCCGCCATGCACGACGCGGTGGCCGACGGCGATGACGTCGAAGGGCGTGAACAGGAAGCGGTCGTCGAGCAATTGCATCGACTCGAACAGCACCTTGAAGAAATCGCGGAAAGGGAAGACCGGGCGCTCGCGGTGCGTGACCTTGCCGCCGGCGTCGATGGTGATCTGAGCTTCGCCGCCGTCGGCGGAATCGACGATGCCGTGCACGTCGCGGCTCTCGTCCTGCGTGTCGTAGATGCCGAAATGGATCTGCGACAGGCCGACGTTGAGCGCGACGATCTTGCCGGCGACGCTGGTCTTGAGGCTCAACGCATAGGGGTCGTCCGACTGGGCAACGGCGCGCGCGTGCAACTGGCTGCTGGTGATGTCAACGGCCTGGGTGCGGGCGCGGTCTGCCAGCAGCTTGGCGAGATAGGTGATGGCCTTGGGATTGACGAGGATGCGGCGGCTGACGAGTTCCTGCGGGATCAGCAGCACGAAGCAGCGGTTGCCGGCGATGACGTCGGCGACTGTGCGGTCGCCGGTGAGCACCGACATCTCGCCGAAGACTTCACCCGGCGCCAGTTGGTTGAGGACGACGCGGCCGCCGGTATTGTCGGCGACCGAGATTTCGGCATGGCCGCTGACGAGGACGCCGACGAAGCGGCCCTCCTCGCCGCATTCGATGATGGCTTCGTTGCCTTCGAAGGTTCGCAGCTCCGACTGTTCCGCGATCTCCGCGACGACGGCGGGTGCGAAGCCGTCGAACAGGGCCACGTTTTCGAGAAGGAACCGTTCGAGTTCTTCCCGCGTTTTCGCTTCGGTCATTAGAGTTCGATTTCCATGCCCTCGCGGGCCAGCAGCACTTCGGGGTCGCCGGTGCCCCGCGGATGGCGCGCCAGGGTTTCGTTGAAGACCCGCTCCAGTTCGTCGTCGAAGCGCGTCGGCTCGTGGTGCGTGCACACCACCTTCCCGGCGCCGGCGCGGCGACCCAGCGCGATGGTGGAATCGAAAGTGCCGTGTCCCCAGCCGCGCTTGGCCGGGTACTCGGCGGCGGTGTAGGACGAATCGGCGATGAGCACATCCACGCCGCGGATGGCGGCGACGAAGGCATCCTGTTTCTCGTCGATGATGCGCTGGTACTCGGCGTACTCGGCGTCGGCGGGATCGTAGATGTTGTACCAGGGCTCATGGTCGCCGGTGAAGAACACCGACTTGCCGTTGCAGTCGACGCGGTAGCCGAGGTCGATGACCGGATGGTTGAGCATGACGTTGGTGACGACGGCGTCGCCGACGGCGTAGGGCTCGCCCACCGTCAGCGTCTCGTACTCGAGACGCGCCTTGAGCTCCGCCTCGCGCACCGGGAAGTAGCTGTATTGCAGTTGCACGTTCATCACCTGTTCGATGCCCGCGCCGGTGACGACGTCGTAGGCGCCGTGGATGCGCACGGTGTTGCCCGGCACGAAGAGGGGGATGAAGAAAGGCAGACCCTGAATATGGTCCCAGTGCGTGTGCGTGATGAAGACGTGCGCCGTCAGCGGCATTTCCTTGAACAGCGTCTGCGACAACTGGAAGATGCCGGTGCCGCCGTCGAGCACGATCAGCGTGTCGTCGTCGGTGCGCACCTCGATGCAGGTCGTGTTGCCGCCGTAGCGCGCGGTGCGCGGCCCCGGCGAGGCGATGGAACCGCGCACGCCCCAGAAGCGGATCTTCATGTCAGT